>NZ_JBHXQZ010000010.1:0-108731 GCF_042717095.1 Streptomyces sp. NPDC058632
GTTTTTGCCGTAACCGTCGTCGCCGCCGCCGTTGCCTCCGCCGCCGCCGTTGTTGCCGTAACCGTCGTCGCCGCCGCCGTTGCCTCCGCCGCCGCCGTTGTTGTTGCCGTAACCGTCGCCGCCTCCGCCGCCGTTGTTGTTGCCGTAACCGTTGTTGCCGTTGCCGTTGCCGTTGCCGTTGCCGTTGCCGTTGCCGCCGGTCTGCTGGTCCCAGTCGCCGTTGCCGCCCTGCTGGTTGGACGAGCCGCCGTTGTCGCCGTTGCCGCCCTGCTGGCTCCAGCCCGACTGGTCGCCGTTGTCCGGCGTGTCGCTCGCGAGGGCGGGGGCGACGGCGGCCGCGAGCGCCAGGGTGCCGGCGGCCAGCGTCATGGGCAGACGGCGGAGGAGCGGGGAGCGCGACGTGCGCGGTGCGTGCGGGGAGGGGCGTGACATGAAGTACCTCCATATGGGGACGAAAGAGTCGAAGGTGACCAATCGCCACATTAGGAGCAGCCCTTCCTCCCCGCCCGCCTTGGTGCGCCATCGGAGACGGCGGCCGTCTACTCCGTGAGTTCCTCCAGCAGTCGGGCCGTCGTCAGCCCGGCCCGCAGGTAGTCGACGAACAGGTCGTTGTGCAGGGCCCAGTCCGAGCGGCGGGCCCGGATCAGCCGGATCGCCCCCTCGGCGGAGCTGCCCCGGCGCATCAGCGCGTGCGCGACGACCAGTCCCGAGCGGTTGTACCCGTGATAGCAGCGCACGAGGACCTTGCGCCCGTCGTCCAGTGCCTCGCACGCCGCCTCGGCGAGCCGGATGACCCCCAGCAGCTGGGTTCCGTCGAGCGGCCCGTCCGGGATCGGCCACACCTGGTGTTCGACCCCGGGGTCCGGTCCGTGCCCCGGCAGCCGCAGCAGCGTCTGCACAAGATCGAACTCCTGGCGCACCGACGCGAACTCCAGCTGCCCGGTCCGGGCCCTGAACTGGTGCCCGCCCATCCACAGACCGGGTGCGATCTCGTCCCACGGAGTGTCCGGTGCCGGTACGTCGGGTTGCTTCCTGTAGGTATGCAACGGTGCCTCCCCAGCATCACCGCCCACGTGCTCCCAAAGGTAGCCGGGTTCTTGCTCCTGGAGCACCCCGCCTGTTCCCATGGAAGGCGGGGTGATGGTGCATGAAGGGTCTGCGCGTCGTACCGGCCTGGCGGCACGGCCAGGAGCGGCTGTACGTCTGTCTCCCGGACGGCGGGAGCATCGCCTGGTACGACCGTGACGCGGCCAGGGTCAACCTGCTCGGCGAGGACCGCGAGGCGGAGGTGCTCAAAGCGCTCGGCCCCTTCCTCACCGGCCCGGTCTCGGTCGGCCCGCCTCCGGCCCCCACCCCCGCCGAGCTGGCACGACTCACCCTCCACCCCGACGACGACCTCGCCCCGAACCGCCCCGGCGAGGCCCTCCTGGTCGCGCTCGACCGCGACCCCGGCCCGGCCCACCGCCTCCGCGCCGGCCCGCGCCACCGGGCCCTGGAGGCGGAGCGGACGGTGGGTGAGGTCCTGGACCGCATGGACGGCCTGGGCGTACGCACCCTGCACTCGATCCCGCTCCCCGGCGGCGACCGCGTCCACCACCTGGCGATCGGCCCCGGCGGGCTGTACGCCGTACACGCCGTGTACGCCCGCAGGCAGCGGGTGACGGTCGCCGACCCCCTGGTCGCCGTCGGCCGCCGTGGTGAGCCGCACCCCGTGCTGCGCGGCGTCCGCGCCGTCGCCGACCGGGTCTCGTACGCCCTGACCGCTGAGGTCCGCCCGGTGCTCGTCCTGGTCGGAGCGTCGCAGGTGACGGTGAGGACCCCGCCGCGCGAGGTGCGTGTCCTGACGGACGGCGAGGTGGAGCGCCTGGGCGATGCGGGGGGCGTACTGAAACCGGCGGACGTGGAGGCCCTGCACGCGATGGCACGGGACCGGAACACGTGGACCCGGCTCTGAGCGGAGCGGCAGGGCCCTGGACCTGATGGCGGTCCAGGAGAGCAGCGCCCGTGCCGCCTGCCCGCCCGCACGTCGCGGGGCGAGGAGGAGGGCGCGGACCAGAAGCAGGAGAACGGCGGCGAGAGGCCGACGCCGACGGCCTCGTCGTCGAACCGGGCTCCGGGGAAGGCTCCGGGGAAGGACGCGGCGAGGACGGGCCGGAGCGCGAGGAGGACCCCGGCCAAGAGGGCCGCCCCGCGCAAACGCCCGACCCGGGCCGGCCGCGGACAACCGCGGACAACCGCGGGACGGCGAAACGGTATTCACCCGTATGGCGGTTGATGGATCCCCGAGCCCGTGTTCCGCGTCTTCCTCCAGGGCTGTGCTTCCATGTGCGTGATCTGTTGGACCTGTGTGCATGACAGGGGCGGCCGGTCACACAGCACATTCACGGACACCGGTGGAGGGCATGACCGAGGACGAGTTCGACGCTTTCTACGCGGCCGCGTTCCCCCGTCTGACCGGGCAGCTCTTCGCCTTCACGGGGGACCTGGGCGAGGCTCAGGACGTGGTCCAGGAGGCGTTCGTACGGGCCTGGGACCGGCGCCGCAAGCTTCAGGCCGACGGGGCGCCCGAGGCATGGGTACGCACGGTCGCCATGCGCCTCGCGGTCAGCCGCTGGCGCCGCGCGCGCCGCTGGCTGGAGCTGGTGCGCCATTCCGCGCTGCCGGAAACGACCCCCGGCCCCGGGCCCGAACGCGCCGCGCTGGTCGCCGCGTTGCGCGAACTGCCCGAGGCCCAGCGCATGGCAGTCGTTCTTCACCATCTGTGCGACCTCAGTGTCGAACAGGTAGCCTCCGAGACCGGCGCACCCGTGGGGACGGTCAAGGCCCGGCTGTCCCGGGGGCGGGCGGCACTGGCCAAACAGCTGGCGGTGGACGAGGCCGAGGAGCCGGCCTGGAGGGAGGGCGGCCGTGTCGGATGAACTCGCCACCGCGTTGCGCGAGTTGGCGGAGGCCCATGAGGCCCCGCCGCCCCTGCCGGCCGCCGAGGTCCGCACCCGGGCACGACGCCGCTCCCGCCGTCGCCGGACCACCGTCCGCCTGGGCCTGGTGACCTCGGTGGCCGGCATGGTGGCGACGATCGGCCTCACCGTGCACGCAGAGGAGCCCGGCCACGACTCACGGCGCACCCCGGCCACCTCGTCCGACACCCATGCGATCGGCACGCCGACGCCCAGCCCCCGGGCACCCGAGGCGGCGACCGGCAGGCCGGCCGACACCGCACAGGCCGTCCTCGACCTGGGCCGCCACACCCTCACGGTCGGCGGCCGCGTCATGCGCGTCAACTCGCACTTCGTCGCCGTTCCGCTGCCGCACGGCCACCGACTGACCGTGCGGGCCAAGCACAAGGCCATGCTGCTGCGGAGCGAGGCGAGAGCCGGGAACGCCTACGAGGCCAAGGTCCCGTACGTGGTGGAGCTGCGTACCGGCGACGGGGCCCCGGCCTACGCGGGCGCCCTCGTCTTCGACACCAGATCCCTCGGCGCCCTCGACGCCAGGACGAGCTGGCTGGGCCTGAGCGTCGACGACGCGCGATGGTTCTACACCCGCGTCCGGCGGGGCGAACACATCGAGATCACCTCCGCGGCCACCCCGACCCCGCCCGTGGCGACGACGAACCCCACCACCGGGGCCGGCCCCGAAACCGGGACCGCAACCTCCCGCCCACGCACCTGACCGACCGTGGCCCGGGACCACAGCACGGGACCACGACCCTGGATCAGCGGATCACGTCCCGGAGGAACGAGCCCAGCGCAGCGGTGAGTTCGGCGGGCGCGTCCTCCTGGACGAGACGCCCGGCACCGGCGATCGGCTCCCACCGGGCGTGCGGGATCAGGGCGGCGAGCTCCCGCCCCCTGGCCACCGGGATCCAGGCGTCGTCCGCGCCCCAGCAGATCAGCACCGGGACGTCGATCTCGCCGTACCGCCCCTGGATCTCGTCGGTCCAGCGCTGGTCGGCCTGGGCGATCTGGCGGTAGAAGGCGCCCTGCCCCGGATCACCGACCCACGGCCGCACGAGCCGCTCCAGAACCCCGGGATGCAGCCCGGGGCCGCCGGTGGACCCGATGTACTCCCGTACCAGCGCCTCGTGCAGCCCTCCGGGCAACTGCTCGAAGACGGAGGCGTGTTCCCGGACGAGCCGGAAGAACGGCGACCCCCAGGGCGCCAGCGCGACGGGATCGACCAGGGCGAGCGCCCGGTACGGCACGCCGTGCAGCAGATGCGCCCGCAACGACACGGCCCCACCGAAGTCATGGGCGACGACCACCGGTTCGCGCAGCCCCCAGTGGTCGAGCAGCTCGGCGAAGACCCGCCCCTGAGCGCGGAGGGACACGTCCTGCCCCTCGGCCTTCCCGGACATCCCGTAGCCCGGCATGTCCCACACGAACACCTGGTGATCGCGGGCCAGTGACCGGGCCACGGCCCGCCAGACGAACGAGGAGAAGGGCGTCCCGTGCAACAACACCACAGGATCCCGCCCGGGTTCGCCCAGGGTTCCCCAGGCCACCTCCCCGGCCGAACCGGAGAACCGCCCGCCCAACTGCCGCCGCCACTCGCTCATGCCCACCCGCTTTCGGTCCTGACCACCCACGGTGCCACCCACGGCCCACCCCGGTCGGAGGTGCGCCGCGGCAGTACGCGGTACGTCCTTCAGCAACTCCTCCCAGGAGAACACCGATGCCACACCCGGATCCTCCGCAGTCCTTCTCCCTGCCCCCTGACCGCCCCCGACGTCAGCCCGCGGATGAACGAGCGCTGGGGCCTGTCCGGCGGGTCGGGTCGGAGGCGGTCGGCGGTGTCCGTCCGGCCGGGGCGAGTGGGGTCCGGTGCGTTCGGCCGCAAGGCGGAGGAGGACACCGACGCGATGGGGCCCCTCCCCGCTCGATCGGCCCGTCCGCCAGCAGCCGCGCCAGCGCCTCCCGCACGGGCGTCCGCGACACCCCGAACCGCGCGGCCAGCCGCACGTCGCTCAGCCGCTCGCGCGCCCCGAACCCACCGTCGAACACGGCGGCCCGCAACTCCGCGTACACCCGGTCGCGCAGCGAGCCCGCGGACGGAGTCACGACCGGGTCCAGCGGGGCGAGCGGTCCGGCAGGATCGGCCGGGCCCGTGTCCAACCGCGTATACACCGTTGAATCCATGCCTGCAGACGCCAGGAACCCCTTGCTTCCCAGGAGCCCTCCGCGCGGTGAAGGCCTCGTTTCCGAGTCCTCACCCCGGAATCCGGAACCCGGCGCCCGCGCCCGCTCCCGCGGGCTCAGACGCCGTCGAGGCCGCGGGCGTGGGCGAAGCGGGCCTGGCCGGCGGCGAGGCCGATCAGCGGTTCGGGATAGCCGAGGCGGGCGCGTCGGTCCTCCGGCAGCCGCCACGGCTCGTGCACGTGCCGGTCGTCCACGTCCGCCAACTCGGGCACCCAGCGTCGTACGTAGGCACCGCTCGGATCGTAACGCCTGCCCTGGCGCACGGGGTTGAGGACGCGGTTCGGACGGGTGTCGGTGCCGGTCCCGGCGACCCACTGCCAGTTGAGCTGGTTGTTGACGAGGTCGCCGTCCACGAGCAGGTCCAGGAAGTGCCGGGCGCCGACCCGCCAGTCCACGTACAGCGTCTTGGTCAGGAAGCTCGCGGCCAGCAGCCGTGCGCGGTTGTGCATCCAGCCCTCATGGAGCAGCTGGCGCATCGCCGCGTCGACCACCGGATAGCCGGTACGGCCCTCCCGCCACGCGGCGATGTCCCCGGCCGCCTCGTCCCCGGTCCGCCACCGGTCGTGCCGGGGGCGGTAGTCCCGTACGGACGCCTCGGGCCGCGCGGCCAGCACCTGGTGGTGGAAGTCGCGCCAGCACAACTGGCGCACGAACGCCTCCGCCCCGGCCCCGCCCCGGGCCCTGGCCCGGTGGACGAGCTCCACCGGCGAGAGGGCCCCGAAGTGGAGGTGGGCCGAGAGCCGGGAGGTCGCGTCGCCCGCCAGGTCGTCGTGCCGTTCCTCGTACGCCGGCATCCGGGACCGGGCCCACCGGGCGAACCGTTCGCGCCCCGCCGACTCGCCCCCGTCCGGGAGGCCGGGCGAGAGGCCGGACAGGCCGTCACGGGAGGGCAGCGGCTCGCCGCGCACCGCGTCGGGGACCCGCACGGCGCGCGGCGCCGGGCAGGTCTCCCGCAGCCGTTCCTGCGACCAGCGGCGGAAGTAGGGGGTGAACACGGCGTAGTGGTCGGACCCGGCGGGTGTCACCGCCCCGGCGGCGACGGCGGTGATCACGGCGTCGTGCACCCGCAGCGCCACCCCGCGCCGCGCGAGGTCCTCCCGCAGCCGCTCCTCGCGCCGCTGGGCGTAGCCGCTGACGCCCGCCGCCATGTGGACCTCCGCGGCCCCGCACTCCGTGGCGACCGCGCCGGCCTCCCGGGCGCCCGGCCCGGTACGCACGACGAGCCGGCCGCCGCGCCGGCGCAGCGAGGCGTCGAGATCCCGCAGACAGTCGGTGAGGAAGGCGTTGCGGTTGGGTGCGTCGAAGCCGGCCGCGCGGATACCGGGATCGCGTACGAAGAGCGGCACCACCTCGTCGGCCGCGGCGAGCGCGGCGCGCAGCGGCGGATGGTCGTGCAGACGCAGATCCGAGGTGAACAGGACGACCGCGACGGTCATGGGGCTACTCCCGGTCGTGCATGAGCCTTGCTTGCTTTCCCACCGTCTCTTCGGGCTTTTCCCGGCACGCGGATGCGGAGCCGGGCACGCCGCCGCCGGACCCGTCACCCGCGGCGCAGGCGCCGTGCGGGCCGTGCGGGCTCGTGGCTTGTGCGGCGGCCCCTGCGCGCATCGGCCCCGTGCGCGCTCATGCCCTTCGTGGCGGCCTGGGTGATGTTGCGGGCCATGCCGCCGAAGACGACGGTGTGGAACGGTGCGACGGACCACCAGTAGGCATGGCCCGGCAGCCCGCGCGGATGGAACAGGGCGCGTTGCCGGTAGAGGGTGCGGCCCTCGTCGTCCGTGTCGGCGTACATCTCCAGCCACGCGAGACCCGGCAGCCGCATCTCCGCCCGCAGCCGCAGCAGCCGGCCGGGCTCGATCTCCTCGACCCGCCAGAAGTCCAGCGAGTCACCGACCCGCAGCCGCTCGGCGTCACGCCGCCCGCGCCGCAGGCCCACCCCGCCGACGAACCGGTCCAGCCAGCCCCGCACCGCCCAGGCCAGCGGGAAGGAGTACCAGCCGTTGTCCCCGCCGATGCCCTCGATCACCTTCCACAGCGACTCCACGGACGCTCCGACGCGAACCTCGCGCTCGTCGCGGTAGAGACTCCCGCCGGCCCAGTCGGGGTCGGTCGGCAGTGGATCGCTGGGCACCCCCGGCAGGCTCGCGGACGACCAGCGCGTGGCGACCTGCGCCTCCCGCACCCTCCGCAACGCGAGGGCCAGTGCCTCGTCGAACGACAGCGGACTGTCCGGCGTGTCGGGCACGTACCGGGCGATGTCGTGCTCGTGGCAGACGACCTCGTGGCGCAGCGACTCCGTCAACGGCCGCGCCAGGGAGGCGGGTACGGGGGTGACGAGCCCGATCCAGTGGCTGGACAGGCTCGGGGTGAGCACCGGCACCGTCACGACGAGCCGCCGCCGCAGTCCGGCGACGACGGCGTACCGCCGCATCATCTCGCGGTAGGTGAGGACGTCCGGCCCACCGATGTCGAACGCCCGGTCGATGTCGGCGGGCATGCCGGCCGAGCCCACCAGGTACCGCAGCACATCGCGTACCCCGATCGGCTGGATCCGGGTGTGCACCCAGCTGGGGGTGACCATGACCGGCAGCCGTTCGGTCAGATAGCGCAGCATCTCGAACGACGCCGATCCCGAACCGATGACCACCGCGGCCCGCAGCACGGTGGCGGGCACCGGCCCGTCGAGGAAGATCCGCCCGACCTCGGCGCGGGAGCGCAGATGCGGGGACAGGGACCGTTCCGGGACACCGCGCGGGGTCAGCCCGCCCAGGTAGACGATGCGCCGTACGCCGGCGGCACGGGCCTGCTCGGCGAAGATCCGGGCGGACCGCCGGTCGGTCTCCTCGAAGCCGGAACCGGCCCCGAGGGCGTGCACCAGGTAGTAGGCGACGTCGATCCCGCGCATGGCCGAGGCGACCGAACCGGGGTCGGTGACGTCGCCCCGGACCGGCTCGATGTCACCCGCCCAGGGCTGGTCGCGGAGCTTGCCGGGGGAGCGGGCGAGGCACCGGACCCGGTGGCCGGCCCGCAGCAGCTCCGGTACGAGGCGCCCACCGATGTATCCGGAGGCGCCGGTGACCAGGCAGTGCAGCCGCTCGGCGCCGCCCCCGTCCCGCTGCCCGCCCGAGCTCTCGTCCGCGTCCGTCTCGGTACCCACGTCCGTCTCCTCCGCGCTCGTCCGCTCACGTGCTCACTTGCCCACTCGCTCCGAGGTTGCTCCCTCCCCTCCGATCATGGCGGCAGCGCGGTGGACGCGCCCGTTCAGCCGGACCGGGAACCGGAAGGGGAGCCGGAGCCGGAAGGGGACCCGGAGCCGGTGCCGGCACCGGCATCCGCGTCGCCCTTCCGGGCCAGGGCGCTCGGCCACCACGCCCGGGGACCGATGTCGATCACGAGCGCGGGCACCAGGAGCGAGCGGACCACGAGGGTGTCGAGCAGGACGCCGAAGGCCACGATGAACGCGATCTGGACCAGGAAGGCCAGGGGAATCACCATCAGGGCCGCGAACGTCGCCGCGAGGACGACACCCGCCGAGGTGATGACCCCGCCGGTCGTGGTGAGCCCGCGCAGCACGCCCTGCCGGCTGCCGTGCGTGAGCGCCTCCTCCCGGACCCGGGACATCAGGAAGATGTTGTAGTCGACGCCCAGCGCCACCAGGAACACGAACCCGTACAGGGGGACCGACGCGTCCGTGCCCGAGAAGCCGAGGAGATGCTCGAAGACGAGCGCCGACACCCCGAGCGTCGCCAGGAAGTTGAGCCCGACCGTCGCCACCAGCAGCACCGGTACGAGCAGCGAGCGCAACAGCAGGACGAGGATCAGCAGGATGATGGCGAGCACGATCGGCACGATCACCGTACGGTCCCGGGCGGCGGTCTCCTGGGTGTCGTACTGCTGCGCCGTGTAGCCGCCGACCAGCGCGTCGGCCCCGGGGACCGCGTGCACGGCGTCGCGGAGCCGTTCGACGGTCCCCTTGGCGGCGTCGCTGTCCGCGCCGTCCTCGAGGGTGGCGGCGATCTCGACCCGGCCGTCGGCGACGAGCGGCTCGCCGCCGGGCCGCCCCGAGGCGGAGACCGGGGCCGCCGAGGCGACGCCCTCGGTCTCCTCGGCCGCGGCCGCCACCTCGGTGGCGCTGCCGGCGTCGGCGATGATGACGGCGGGGTTGCCGGAGCCGCCGGGGAAGTGCTCACCGAGCGTCTCCTGGGCGGTCACCGAGGAGGCGTCGCCCACGAAGATCTCCTCGAACGGCACGCCCTTGGAGGACAGGGTGGGGGAGAAGGCCGCGAAGACGGCGAGCACCAGGGCGGTCACCACCCACGTGGCACGCGGCCGCCGGTCCACGGTCGCGGCGACCCGGTGCCACACTCCGTGCCCCTCCGCGGGGGCGTCCGCGGAGGGCGTGCCCCCGGCCTCCTTCGGGCGGGAGGGCCAGAAGGCGCTGCGCCCCAGCAGGGCCAGCACGGCCGGCAGGAAGGTGAGCGTGGAGAGCACGGCACACACGATGCCGATGGCGCCGACCGGCCCGAGGGCGCGGTTGTTGGTGAGGTCGCTGGCGAGCAGCGCCAGCAGGCCGAGCGCCACGGTGGCGGCGCTGGCCGTGATCGCCCCGAACGAGCGGCGCACCGCGGCGACCGCGGCCTCGACCCGGTCCCCGCGCAGGGTGATCTCCTCGCGGAAGCGGGCGGTCAGCAGCAGCGCGTAGTCCGTGGCGGCGCCGATGACGAGGATGGAGAGGATGCCCTGCACCTGGCCGTCGACCCGGACGACGTCCCGGTCGGCCAGCGCGTACACGACCGCGCAGGCGAGCCCGAGGGCGAAGACGGACCCGAGGATGATCAGGAACGGCAGCAGGACGCTCCGGTAGACGAGCAGCAGGATCACCAGCACGGCGGCGAGCGCCACACCCAGCAGCAGCCCGTCGATCCCCGCGAACGCGTCCGACAGATCGGCCTGGCTCGCCGCCGGCCCCGCGATCTGCGCCGTGGTCCCCGGCACGCTCCCGGCCGTCTGCCGGACCTCGTCCAGGACGGCGGGCAACTCCTCGTCGAGATCCGGCTCCAGCTGGACGACGGCCTGCAGGGCCTGCCCGTCGTCGGAGACGAGGGCGGGCGACGGCGAACCGGCGACCCCGGGCTGCCCGGCGAGAGCGCCGACGGCCCGCGTGGCCTCCTCCTGCTGGGCCTCCGTGACCCGGCCGCCCCCGTCGGCCGTCCACACGACGATGGCGGGCACATCGCGCGACGCCCCGGCCTGCTCGAACGCCTCACCCTCTTCGAGCACCTTGGTGGACTCGGCGCTCTGCGGCAGGAACGCGGCCTGGTCGTTGGTGGCGACCTCGCCCAGCTTGCCCGCGTAGGGGCCGAGCGTGCCGCCCACACCCAGCCAGACGATCAGCAGAACGAGCGGCACCAGCCACCGGCCCCAGATCGGTGTGGTCCTCATTGAATCCCCAAGTGGCATCGGAACGGAAGGAAAGGAAACGGGACGAGCAGAAGTAAGTCAACCATCAAGTATCTCAATGGTTGAACAAATATATACTGAACGCATGTCCGGCACCGATAGCCCCCCGCCCTCCCCTTCCGGGGACGATCCGACGGGGCTGCAGAGCTTCGCGGTCCTGCTGCGCCGGATGAACGCCGAGTTCAACCGCATCGCCCACGAGTTCGCCCAGGCGCAGGGCCTGCACCTCACCGACGTGCAGGCCCTGGTCGCGATCCTGGACGCCGACCCGGCCGACGGCCCCATGACACCCGGCAGGCTGCGCGACCGGCTCGACCTCACGTCCGGCGCGGTGACGGCATGCGTCGACCGTCTGGAGAAGGCGGGCCACATCCGCCGCGTACGGGCCCTGGGCGACCGCCGCGTGGTCCACCTGCACTACGAACAGGCGGCCAGGGCCGTCGCCGGCGCCTTCTTCCGCCCCCTGGCACAGAGCACGGAAGCGGCCCGGGTCCGCTTCACCCAGGACGAACTGATGACGGTGACCCGGTTCCTCACCGAACTCAACCGGGAACTCGTCCTCCTGGGCCGTCACACCTCGTGACGACGGGGAGGACGCCCCGGCTCCGGGCCTCGCCCGCACGAGAGGCAATGCCCGTACGAGAGGGAGTGGTGGAGACGAGCACGCAGGCCGACGCCCCCGCGCGGCCCCGCACCCCCTTGAGCAGGAAGCGGATTCTGGACACCGCCGTCGCCCTCGCCGACGAGGGCGGGGTCGACGCGCTCAGCATGCGCAGGATCGCGCAGGCGCTCGGCGTCGTGCCCATGGCGCTGTACAAGCACGTGGCCAACAAGAACGAGCTGCTGGACGGCATGATCGACGTCCTCGTCGGAGAGATCGACCCGCCCGCCGGCCGGGCCGACTGGAAGACCGCCGTCCGCCGCCGGGTGCTGTCGGCCCGCCGCATGCTGCTGCGCCACCCGTGGGCGCCCGGGGTCATCGAGTCACGGATGAAGGCCCGGGCCACCCCGACCCCGGCGGTGCTGGAGTACCTGGACTCGATGATCGGGATCTTCCGGTCCGGGGGGTTCCCGATCGACCTGGTCCATCATGCGATGCACGTCATGGGCAGCCGCCTGCTGGGCTTCTCCCAGGAGCTGTTCGAGGACGCCCCCGGCCGCGAGCCGGATCCGGACGCGATGCCGCCCGAGGAGATGGCCGCCCGCTACCCCCACATCACGGCACTGGCCATGGCGGTCGCCCACGACCGGGAGTCCGTCGTCGGTGCGGGCTGCGACGACCAGCTCGAGTTCGAGTTCGCCCTGGACCTGACGCTGGACGGCCTCGACCGGCTCCGGGGTACCCACTGACCTGTCGCCCTGCCCTGTCGCCCTGCCCTGTCGCCCTGCCCTGTCGCCCTGCCCCGTCGCGCTGCCCCACCGCTGAAGAAGCCCTTGACGCGTGTACGGCGTACACCTACGGTGCGAGAAAGGTGTACGCCGTACACCGCCGGGGTCGGGGGAGGCCCGATGAAGGCGATCGTTCAGGAGCGGTTCGGTCCGCCGGACATCCTGCGGCTGACGGAGACCGACCGGCCCGGGATCGGGACCGGTCAGGTGCTGGTGCGCGTGCGCGCGGCCGCGCTCAACCCCTACGACTGGCACATGATGCGCGGCGACCCGTACGTGGCACGGCTGTCGGGAGGCATGGGGCTGACCCGTCCGAAATCGGGGGTGGCCGGGATCGACGCGGCCGGCCAGGTGGAGGCGGTAGGCCCCGGCGTGCGCGGACTGCGGCCCGGCGACGAGGTGCTGGGCTTCTGCCCGGGCTCCTTCGCCGAGTACGCGCGCACCACCGCGGACCTGCTGGTGCCCAAACCGGCGGACCTGACCTTCGAGCAGGCCGCGGCCGTGCCCATGGGCGCGGTGACCGCCCTGCGTGGCATCCGGACCGTGGGCCGGACGCAGCCGGGGCAGCGGGTCCTGGTCAACGGGGCCGCCGGCGGCGTGGGCACGTTCGCCGTGCAGATCGCCGCGGCCCTGGGCGCGGAGGTCACCGGGGTGTGCGGCCCCCACAACGTCGAACTGGTGCGCTCACTGGGTGCCGCACACGTCGTCGACCACACCCGCGAGGACTTCACCGACGCCCGCGCGCGCTACGACGTGATCCTGGACAACGTGGGCAACCGGCCGCTGGGCCGCCTGCGCCGGGCACTCACCCCGTCGGGGACCCTGGTGGCCAACGGGGGAGGCCCGCCCGGCCGCGTGGTCGGGGCCGTCGGCTCCCTGCTGCGGGTGATCGCGGTCGACGCGTTCGTCCGGCAGCGGCTGCGCCCGATCCTCCCGGCGGCCCCGGCGGGGCCGACCAGGGAGGACCTGCTCGCCGTCACCGCGCTCATCGAGGCGGGCAGCCTCACCCCGGTGGTCGACCGGACCTACCCCCTGGCCGAGGCGGCCGAGGGCGTGCGCCATGTGGAACGGGGCCACGCCCGCGGCAAAGCCGTGCTCACCGTGGAATGAGCCCGGGGAGGCGGCGCCTGATGGGTCAGGAGGGGGAAACCCCTTGCTGTGACATCCCGATGGAGCCGTTGCCGCCCCCTTCGGCGAGCCCGGCGTGCAGGAGAAGCAGCCGGGCCAGGTCACGCGCCTCGTCGGCGGTGAGCGCCGCCCATGTCCCCGGCCCGCCTCCCTGCTCCCGGCCCACGTCCAGGGTGACCCTGCTGATGGGCCGGTCCGCGGGCGCGAGCCGCAGGCACCGCACCGCGATCCTGCGCCCGCAGGCCGTCACGAGCGAGGGGGTCTCGGCCGCGGTGGCGGTGGCCATGGTCACGTCACGCCCTGTCGTCGTCGTCATCCGTCTCACACTCCTTTGCGCCGGCCGGCCCGGTAACTCCGGCGGGTGTCCTGTCCGCTGGGCCCGGCAGGTGTCCTGTCCGGGACCTCCGGCGGGACATTACGGTCAGCGCGGCGCGGTGCCGGAATGTTCCCCACCGGAGCGCTCCCCGCCGGATCGTGAACCGCTCCGGCGCCGACGGAGGCTTTGATCTGCCCGGAGGCGCCCAGGGCTTCCCCGCTGCTAGCGCACATCGGAGGACGCGAGTTTCACGAAGTGCTCCAACGCGTCCCGTGCCCGGTTGCCCAGCGCACTCAGTTCCGTCCTGTCGGATGCTTTGTGCACCCCGGCCGTCAGTTCGTAGGCATGCCGCGCGGCATCGATCACTGTCTGGCTGCTTGCGATGAGCTGGACCCGGAACAGTGCGTGAAGGGCGACTCCACGAAGGCGGTACGCCTCGACGCGAGCTTCCAGACAGGCGGGGCCGTCGGGATCCTCATCCCTGCGATGCCAGCGGTCGTGTTGGCCCCGCCTGAACTCGGTCACTGTTCCGGCGAAGTCGCTGTACACGGTCATGCGTTCGGTGCGGAGCTGCCGCTGAGCCGCGACCATCTGGTCGCGTGCAGCCGCTCGGCGCTGGAACAAGTGCGTCACGGCAACGCCGAGGAGAGTCCCCAGAACTGCGATCAAGGCTGAGAGAACACCGGCCACGGGGAGCAGGACATCACAAGATCTCCTGCGTGCCCAGACGCTTGGACGTCCGCGCGGCCCCGAAACGAGTCCTGACCTGCCGGAAAGGCCATCAAGATCATGACATTCCTCTTGGGCGGGCGGCCTGTCGGGCGGCCTGATCGTGGCGGCCGGGTGCCTCGCCCTCGGTGGCCGGGCTACGCGAGGCGGGAGGGGGCGCGGGTCCCGGACGTGCCGGGGGTGCCGTCCGTGGTGCCGGTGTCCAGGCCGGGGGCGCTGCCGGACGTGGTCCCGGGGCCGTTCGCTCCAGCGGTGTGCGGCCCTTCCGCGGAAGCGGACGGGGCGGTGGGGCGTTGGGCGTGCAGTTCCTCGCGGAGGCGGCGGACCTCTTCCGTGTGGGCGGAGATCTCGCTGGTCGTCCGGGCCTCGTTGGTGCGGAGTTCGGAGAACCGGTCCATGAACCAGGACGCGAGGGTCGCGGTGACGGGACCCGCGAGCGCGATGCCGCCGACCATCAGCGCGACGGCGATCAGGCGCCCCTCGGTGACCTCCTGGTCGCCCCGGCGATGTCCGCCGCAAGCCGATCGAGTGCGTGCCGGTAGGCGGCTCACCTGCGCCCCCTTGATGATGGCTAATAGGTATCATTTCCTCATGCTCTATGTGATGCCCCCCCTCACCTCCGCTGACGAGCGAGTGCTCGCCGAGGTCGGTGCCATGCGCTCAGACCTGCGTCATGCGGTGCGTCAGGCGCCCACGAAATGGACCCAGGACCTACGTCGTGCCCTGACGGCATCGGCCATTGCCGCGTCCAACACCATCGAGGGCTTCCAGGTGGATGTGCGCGACGTGGTCGACCTGATGGACGGCGAGCGGGAGGGCATCGACGCCAGCGAGGCCGACAAGGCGGAAACCCTGGCCTACCAACAGACGATGACGTACATTCAGTCGCTTCATGACGTGGAGGACTTCACCTACAGCAAAGGGCTGCTCAACGCCCTGCACTGGATGCTGCAGGGTCACCACCACACCCCTCACAGGCCCGCAGGCCAGTGGCGTCGTAAGCCCATCTTCATCAGCGCCGCAGGTGATCCGCTCAGCACGGAATACGAGGGCCCGCACGAGGAGCGGCTCCCGGCTCTCACCGGGGAACTGGTCGACTGGCTCAACGAGGGCGACCTCGACGCCGACCCCTTGATCCGAGCCGCGATGGCCCACCTCAACCTGGTGAAGATCCACCCGTGGGTCGACGGCAACGGTCGCATGTCCCGCAGCCTGCAAACCCTTGTCATCACCCGCCAGCGCGTTCTGGCGCCTGAGTTCTCCTCCATCGAGGAGTGGCTCGGCATGCCCGGAAACACCTGGGACTACTACAAGGTGCTCCGCGAAGTCGGTGGCTCCGTCTACTCGCCGGAGCGCGACACGGGCCCGTGGATCAGCTTCAACCTGCGCGCCTACCACGAGCAGGCGCAGCGGGTGCGGCACCGTGTGCAGCGTTCCGCCGACGTCTGGGTCCTGCTCGACCGGCACGCCGGCAGCCTGGGTGTCAGTGAACGGCAGGTCGGTGCTCTCCATGAAGTGGCCATGGCCGGACGCGTGCGCCGCTCACGCCACGAAAGGAGCGAAGGGCTGAACTCCCAGCAGGCCACTCGTGACATGCAGGCCCTCGTCAAGGCAGGCATCCTCACCGCAGTCGGCCAGACCAAGGGCCGCCACTACGTGGCCGGCGAACGCTTCCCCGCAGATGTCCTCAGCGCCGCCCGACGCCGCCACACGATCCGCGACCCCTATGTCTCCGTGTAGGCAAGCGGATGCGATGTGCCCCCTCTGCCGTGGATGCAGGAGCCTCCAGGGCTCGTCGGCGCTCTCGGCGGTGCACGGACGAGTACGCGGAAGCTCCTGGCAGGACGGCCCGGACTCGACACCCACCCGTCCACCAGGGGCTTCTCCATGCCCGAAGGTCATCTGTGCTTTCAACGCCCTTGCAATGCCAGCAAGTCGACATGAAATCATCGGCAGAATGATCAGGGAACCGGACGAGACGACCGTGTCCGGGGCCGGTGCCGCCGAGATCCCCTTGGGAGCCTCGGGAGGGGGCGCTGAGGCTGGGCCCCGACGCACGGACGGCGGGCGGCCTGATCGTGGCGGCCGGGTGCCTCGCCCTCGGTGGCCGGGCTACGCGAGGCGGGAGGGGGCGCGGGTCCCGGACGTGCCGGGGGTGCCGTCCGTGGTGCCGGTGTCCAGGCCGGGGGCGCTGCCGGACGTGGTCCCGGGGCCGTTCGCTCCAGCGGTGTGCGGCCCTTCCGCGGAAGCGGACGGGGCGGTGGGGCGTTGGGCGTGCAGTTCCTCGCGGAGGCGGCGGACCTCTTCCGTGAGGGCGGAGATCTCGCTGGTCGTCCGGGCCTCGTTGGTGCGGAGTGCGGAGTTCGGAGAACCGGTCCATGAACCAGGACGCGAGGGTCGCGGTGACGGGACCCGCGAGCGCGATGCCGCCGACCATCAGCGCGACGGCGATCAGGCGCCCCTCGGTCGTCGTGGGGTAGAGGTCGCCGTAACCGACGGTGGTGACCGTGGTCAGCGACCACCGCAGGGCGTCACCGAACGTCGTGATCGAGGCGTCCGGGTTGCGCCGCTCGACGTCGAGGATCGTCAGGCTGGAGAAGGAACAGCAGCAGAGCCGTGCAGGCCGCCACGTAGGTGCCCAGACGCAGCCGGATCCGGCCCAGGGCGGAGGAGTTGCGGCGCACCACCATGGACACGAGGGTCACCAGTCGCAGGGGGCGCAGCGGCGGCAGGACCAGGGTCGCCAGGTCGAACAGCCGTACCTTGAGGAACTGCCACCGGCTGCCGGCCACGGCGAAGCGCAGAACGAACTCGACGGCCAGCAGCGCCCAGATGGCGAAGGTCACGGTCTCGGCGGCGTCACGCCAGGTGCGGGGCAGTCCCGGGTCGAGGATCGGCACCGCGTAGGCCGTGAGGTGGACCAGCGCGAGGCCGATGAGCCGGCCGCCGGTGCGCTGCTCCCAGCGCCGAAGCCGTTGGTCCCTGAGGGCAGGTGGCAGACATGGCGCGCCATTGTGGCATCGGGCCCGCTACGACGGTCACGACGGCATGCGCCTCAGCCCTGGAGGGGCGGGGCGGGGACCCGGTGGCGCGGGCAGGACGAAGTGAGGCTGCGGCCCGCATGCGACCGCGGCCACGCGAGATCTCCCGGGCCACGGTGACTCGTGGCGACAGCAAGCGAGGACGGGGCAGGACATGGAATACCGGCGCGCGGTGATACCGGCGGTGGCGGGCGGGCCGATGGTGACGCTGCTCCCGTGGTGGGCGGGGACGAGCGCCGACACGCTGCACCTGGAGGGCGCCACCGGCGTTCTCGGCCACGCGACCGTCGCCCCCTTCAGCGCCGACTGCTGCCCTGGGCGTACGAACCTTCCGGCGGGACCGCCGGCGGTTGTCTCGACGGGACCGACGCTTTCTGCTGTCTCGGCCTGCACCCCCCCAGCGATCCAGAGCCGCTTCCGCCGCCGTGTTCGTCCTCCGCGCGGCCGGACATGGGCTGTTCAGGCCGGATGGACGGCATCGCTGACTGCCTCTGCGGACCGATGGGCCCTCCTTCTCCGGCGTCATCTGTACTCGATGCCGGTGACGGCGGCGAGGTTGGTAATTGTTCAGGTGCGGTGGGTACCACGCTGATGTGCGCTGCGGTATGTCGCGGATTCCGGGTGGGAGTGGGGTGGATCGTGGTCGAGCCTGACAAGGGCTGGGTGACGTTGAAGGAGTGGGCCGCCCAGGTGGGTTACAGCCATGGCTACGTGGTGCACGTGATGCCGCGTCACTACCCCGGCTTCCCGGCCCCGGAGCGTGCCCGCCGCGGAGTGAGCGACAAGGGCGGGGGCGGGGGCAGTGCGTGGTACGACCCGGTCAAGTTGGAACCGTTTCGTCCGCAGCGAGCTGATCCGGTGGAGCTGAGGGAGGAGGATCTGGACCGTGAGGTGACGCTGGGAGGGTTCGCCAGGTTGATAGGAGTGGACGGTCGCAGCGTGACGCAGATCAAGGACGACCGTCCTGACACCCTTCCGAACACGGTGGACGGACGGCGGTGGTACCCGAGGGCGCGGTTCCACGCACGCGACCTGCTGCTGATGTGGAACAGCCGCCCGGGGCCGGGACCGGGCTCGGACAAGAGGCGTCCGCCGCTTCCCTGGAGCGTGGACGGGTAGAGGACCGATACGCCGATGAGGACGAGCGGCCAGGGCACGGTGTCCAGGCAGCCTGCCTGGACACCCAGCGGACCGGCGACCGCAGATGATCATTACTACTGAGATCTCGCGGCTGGCAGCCCTGATAAGAGGCAACGGCCGGGGGCCGATCCGGACGGTGACGCTCGGGTCTGCGGTCAGGCTGAGGCACCGAGCTGGATGCTGATTGGCTTCTGCACTGGAAACGGCGAGAACGTAGCGGTCGTCATTCCCTACAGAGACCGGGGCTGCGTGGCGCAGGTCTGCGGGCTCTCATGAATGTCATCACCTGCGGAAACGTCTCAGGATTCCGTCCATGCCTCGTTCACGGGCCCTGACATGTAGCCACTTCGGGCGGTCTGCGCCCACGCATACATGAAGACCCCGTTCTCAGCGTCTCCGCTGATGACGGAGTCTCTGGGCACCTCGTGCAAGGTGCCCCCGGCAGGATTCGAACCTGCGCACACGGCTCCGGAGCTCAGGTGAGAACGAGCGGCGACCGGTGCCCTGACCTGCGGCGGGGCTTCTTCTCGACTGAAGCCTGAGCAAGATCATCACGTCCCTGTTGCGCGGACGGCCTGTCAGGCGGTGGGTCCGGTCCGTATCGTCGAAGCATGACCTCGGGCAGCGGCGGGGGAGCGGGCGGCAACGGCGCGGAGTTCACCGCGGAGACTCTGGCCCCCGTCCTTCGAGATGAGTGCGAGTGCGCATTCGGTGACGAATGACCGGGGTCCAGCCACCCTCGCCT
This sequence comes from Streptomyces sp. NPDC058632, assembly GCF_042717095.1. Lineage (NCBI taxonomy): Bacteria > Bacillati > Actinomycetota > Actinomycetes > Kitasatosporales > Streptomycetaceae > Streptomyces > Streptomyces sp. NPDC058632. The sequence continues at coordinate 19,147 of NZ_JBHXQZ010000010.1, forward strand.
GAGGCGCCCCGATCCGGTCTCGGGCGCTCAACGCACGCCGTCAGACCTTGATCGCTGTGATGCGCCCGCCGCACAGCGCTGCGACGTCCTCAGGATCGGAGGTGAGGACCGTGACGGGGCCGGGCGCGGTGAGGGCGGTGGCGCCGAGCATGGCGTCGACGGCGTACTTGTGGCCGTGCAGGCCGGCGTCGGCGAGGAGTGCGGCGGCGTGCCGGGCGATCGACTCGGTGACCGGTTCGACGACGAGGCGGGAAAGGGTCCACTCCAGCGCCGGGCGGTTGATCCGGGGATGGACCACTTCCACGAGGGTGGCTGCCGAAGTGATCACGCGCAGGTCATCGGCGCGGGCCAGGGCGAGCCAGCCGGTCACCGTTCGGTCTCGCAGGACAGCCTTGGCCAGCCCTTCGCTGTCAAGGACCAGGGTGCCGCCGGGGGTGGCGGGAGAGCGGGTCACGCGGCGCTCGCTCCGCCCTGCGTCTGCTCGCGGCGTGCCTGGTGGAGCTGGTCGCGGAGCGACTGGATCTCCTCGTCCGTGACAGGCCCGTGCTCGGCTTCGGCAACCTGAATGATCTCGTTGAGGTTGTCCCGTTCGATCTGACGGGCGACGGCCGCGGCCACGTAGGCGGACAGGCCGGAGGGGCCGCTGCGGGCCTTGGCGGCTTCGGCGATGTCGCGCGGCATGGTGATTGAGTACTTGCCGGTAGGGTCACTCATGCCACCAATCCTACTCATCATCCTCCTGCCGTTCGGTAGCGCACGGTCGCCGACGAACGGGCCCGGCGCTCGCCGGCCCACTTCGATGTCCCGGACGCCTCGGCGATCGAATGTCAGAACCCTCGAAGGGGCCTTCCGCGAAGGATCACCAATTTCCCTGGGCTCACACGCGGAACGGGCATGGAGAGGGGGACGCAATGCGCCCCCTCACATCCTCGGCCGGCGCGGGCAGGACGCAGTTGTGGTGAACACAGGGGGCAGGAGAGCCGGCCACGCATACGTGTGTGGCTGTGGACGGACGACGAAGGTGAGCCGCAGGTGGACCTGCATCCTGTGGCTGGGGTGAAAGCCAGGTTCATCGCGCTACCACGGAACGCCAAGTGCGTCCTGGAGTCATTGGCACGATGCCGCGGTGCTGTACGTCAGCTCACAGGCTTGGACGATGCAGGGCCCACGTGGCCATCAGGGAGCAACTCGACATCAAGCGGCATGCGGAGGCTGAGGAAGACGCGGCTTCTTGGCGATCGGAGCCGCTGCCGGAGAGACCTGCTTCAAAGGGGAAGGGCGTCAGCACCAGGACGGTATCCGGCGGGCTGCCGACCTTGGGGCAGCGCGGCGTCGCTGAGATGGGTGGAGCCCCGATGGCCCAGTCGAGCGCCACTGCAACTCCGGGGAACCAGTTCGGCAAACGGCTGCTTCCGGCGGCATCCGCCTGCACATACGCGAAGACCCCGGCCTCAGCGTTTCCGCTGGTGACGGGGTCTTTGGGCACTTCCTGCGAAGTGCCCCCGGCAGGATTCGAACCTGCGCACACGGCTCCGGAGGCCGTTGCTCTATCCCCTGAGCTACGGGGGCGTGTCGGTTGCGGTGATCGCTTCGACGGGTAGAACAGTACCAGTTCCGGCGGGGTGGTCATGAACCCGTTTTCCGTGGGGCGGGCGAGGCCGGTGTCACCCTGTGCGTTCGAGGGGCCACCCCTGGGGGTGGAAGTGGGGAAAGCGCGGACGCGGTGGCCGGTCTCGACCTACTCTCGAGTTGTGCCAGGGGCGTCGCGTCGGGTGCTTGTTGTGGACGACAACAAGGTCATCCGGCAGTTGATCAGGGTCAATCTCGAGCTTGAGGGCTTCGAGGTCGTGACCGCGGCCGATGGTGCCGAGTGTCTGGAAGTCGTTCATCAGGTGCGGCCCGACCTGGTCACCCTTGACGTCGTCATGCCGCGGCTCAACGGGCTCAGGACCGCGGCCCGGTTGCGTGCCGATCCCCGTACCCGTGACCTTCCGCTCGCCATCATCAGTGCCTGTACTCAGTACGAGGTCGAGAGCGGGCTCGATGTCGGGGTTGATGTCTTCCTTGCCAAGCCCTTCGAACCCAGTGAACTCGTGCGGTTGGTTTGGAAGTTGACCGAGCGGCGCCGACGGGGAAGCAGCGGGGACAGCGGTGGGGTGAGCGGGGGGAGCGGCCTCGGGGGTGCCGAGCGGGCCGCCGGGCACGCTCCCGGGTAGTCGCGCCGCCCGGTCCGTCCGTGCGGGCGTCCACATCGCGGGATCCCGGCCAAGTCGGCTCGCCTCCCCACCCCCCTCCTCCCCTACCCTTGTCCCGTGACCCCCGTCGAGCTCTCCCGCACCGTGCTGCGCGCGGTGCGTCGTGCTGTCGACGACGGGGAGCTGAGCGTGGCCGTGCCCGAGCGGGTCGTCGTCGCGCCGCCGGGGCCCGGGGGGTGCGGGGAGTACGCCACCAACGTCGCCCTTCGGCTGGCCCGCCCGGCCGGCCGGACGCCGCAGCACGTCGCCGAGGTTCTTCGGGACCGTCTCCTTCGCGCCGAGGGCATCGGCGATGTCGTCATCACCGGACCCGGATTCATCAACATCAGCCTGCGTGAGGCCGACGCGTCCGAGGCGTCCGTCGCTCTCGTAAAGGAGATCCTCCGCGCGGGTGACACCCCTTACGGGCATCTCCCCGGGGGGAGCCGGAAGCCTGTGCTGCTGCGTGGCGCGGCTGACGTGCGTGCCTTCGTTCACCTCGACGCGCTGGCCCGGATACTGCGGGCCCAGGGGCATCCCGTACGGGTGGGCTTCGACGCTCCGCCCGCACCCGAGTGGGGCGCCGTGCTCGGGGGTGGCGGCATCGAGGGCGGCATCGAGTACGAGCAGGGCGCCGGCGCCCAGGACAGCCGCCCTCCTGTGCACGTCCGCCCCGTGCCCGCCCCGGCCGACCCGCTGCCGCTGGGCCGGGATGCCGCCCGCTGGGCGCTGCTGCGGCCCGCGGCGCACGACCGGCCGCGGATCAGTGGTGAGCACCTGGAGCAGAGGGAGGGCAACCCCCTCTTCCGGGTGCGGTACACCCACGCCCGCACCCGTGCCCTCGCGCGCAACGCCGCCGACCTCGGGTTCCGCCCCGCGCCCGGCCCCGTCGGCGTGAGCGGAACCCGGCCGCTGCTCACCGCCCTCGCCGACCACCCCCGCGTCCTCGCGGCCGCCGCGCGGCACCGCGCTCCCGACCGGCTCGCCCGGCATCTCGTCACCGTCGCCGATGCCACGCAGTCCCTGCTCCCCGCCGTGCTGCCGCTCGGCGCGGAGAAACCCTCGGCCGTCCACCGCGCCCGGCTCGCGCTCGCCGAAGCCGCCGGGACGGTGCTCGCCGACGGCCTGTCCCTGCTCGGCATCGACGCCCCCGACCATCTTTGAGAGAGCACGCGAAGAATGAGCCGTTCCGCACACCCCGCCGGGCCCCGTTACGCCGACGTCCTGCCCGAGGGGCACTATTCCGCACCGCCCGCCGACCTCAACGCCCTCGACCCCAAGGTGTGGGCGCAGACCGTCAGCCGTGACGAGGACGGCGCGCTCACCGTCGGCGGGATCCCCGTCACGCGGCTCGCCGAGGAGTTCGGCACCCCCGCCTACATCCTCGACGAGACCGACTTCCGGGCCCGCGCGCAGGCCTGGCGCACCGCCTTCGGGGACGACGCCGACGTGTTCTACGCCGGCAAGGCGTTCCTCTCCCGGGCCGTCGTGCGGTGGCTCCACGAGGAGGGGCTGAACCTCGACGTCTGCTCCGGCGGGGAACTGGTCACCGCCCTGTCCGCCGGCATGCCCGCCGACCGGATCGCCTTCCACGGCAACAACAAGTCCGTGGCCGAGATCACCCGGGCCGTCGAGGCCGGGGTGGGGCGGATCGTGCTCGACTCCTTCCAGGAGATCGTCCGGGTCGCGCACATCGCGCAGTCGCTCGGCAGGCGGCAGCGGGTGCAGATCCGTATCACCGTCGGCGTCGAGGCGCACACGCACGAGTTCATCGCCACCGCGCACGAGGACCAGAAGTTCGGGGTCCCGCTCGCCGGCGGGCAGGCCGCCGAGGCCGTGCGGCGGGCGCTCCAGCTGGACGGTCTCGAGGTCATCGGGATCCACTCGCACATCGGGTCGCAGATCTTCGACATGTCCGGGTTCGAGGTCGCCGCCCACCGGGTCGTCGGGCTGCTCAAGGAGATCAGGGACGAGCACGGGGTCGAGCTGCCCGAGATCGACCTCGGCGGCGGCCTCGGCATCGCCTACACCAGCGAGGACGACCCCCGCGAGCCGCACGAGATCGCCAAGGCGCTGACCGAGATCGTGACCCGCGAGTGCGAGTCCGCCCGCCTCGCCACCCCCCGCATCTCCGTCGAACCCGGGCGGGCCATCGTCGGACCGACGGCCTTCACCGTGTACGAGGTCGGCACCATCAAGCCGCTCGACGGGCTGCGCACGTACGTCTCCGTCGACGGCGGGATGTCGGACAACATCCGCACCGCGCTGTACGACGCCGAGTACAGCGTCGCCCTCGTCTCCCGCAGCTCCGACGCCGAGCCGATGCTCTGCCGGGTCGTCGGCAAGCACTGCGAGAGTGGTGACATCGTGGTGCGTGACGCCTTCCTGCCGGGGGACCTGGCGCCGGGCGACCTGATCGCCGTACCGGCCACCGGGGCGTACTGCCGGTCGATGGCGAGCAACTACAACCATGTGCTCCGCCCGCCCGTCGTCGCCGTCGCGGACGGTGAGGCGCGGGTGATCGTCCGGCGCGAGACCGAGGAGGACCTCCTCCGCCTCGACGTCGGGTGAGGGAGAACCGGCGGAGGCGGAGAGGGAACCAAGAAGGAGCGGCGGAAGATCTCCGGTTCTTCCTGCTTCCTGATGGAATTGATGTCTCACGATCCGGACAAAGGGAAGAATCCTCCGTCCGGTGAGTGAGACTGGTGCAACCTAGACGGTAATCGGGAAACGAGGTCGGATGATGCGTACGCGTCCGCTGAAGGTGGCGCTGCTGGGCTGTGGAGTGGTCGGCTCAGAGGTGGCGCGCATCATGACGACGCAGGCCGCCGACCTCGCCGCCCGCATCGGGGCCCCGGTGGAGCTCGCCGGGGTCGCCGTGCGGCGCCCGGACAAGGTGCGCGAGGGCATCGCCCCGGAGCTCGTCACCACCGACGCCACCGCCCTGGTCAAACGGGGCGACCTCGACGTCGTCGTCGAGGTCATCGGCGGGATCGAGCCGGCGCGGACGCTGATCACCACCGCGTTCGAGCACGGCGCGTCCGTCGTCTCCGCCAACAAGGCGCTGCTCGCCCAGGACGGTGCCGCGCTGCACGCCGTCGCCGAGGAGCACGGCAAGGACCTCTACTACGAGGCCGCCGTCGCCGGTGCCATCCCGCTGATCCGGCCGCTGCGCGAGTCGCTCGCCGGTGACAAGGTCAACCGGGTGGTCGGCATCGTCAACGGGACGACGAACTTCATCCTCGACGCCATGGACACCACCGGCGCCGGCTACCAGGAGGCGCTCGACGAGGCCACCGCGCTCGGGTACGCCGAGGCCGACCCGACCGCCGACGTCGAGGGCTTCGACGCCGCCGCCAAGGCCGCCATCCTCGCCGGGATCGCCTTCCACACACGCGTGCGCCTCGACGACGTGCACCGTGAGGGCATGACCGAGGTCACCGCCGCCGACTTCGTCTCGGCGCGGGAGATGGGCTGCACCATCAAGCTGCTGGCCATCTGCGAGCGGGCCGCGGACGGTGGATCCGTCACCGCGCGGGTGCATCCGGCGATGATCCCGCTCACCCACCCCCTGGCCTCCGTGCGCGGCGCGTACAACGCCGTGTTCGTGGAGTCGGACGCCTCCGGGCAGCTGATGTTCTACGGACCCGGCGCCGGCGGGGCGCCCACCGCCTCCGCCGTCCTCGGCGACCTCGTCGCCGTCTGCCGCAACCGGCTCGGCGGGACCACCGGACCGGGTGATTCCGCCTACGCGGCGCTGCCCGTCTCCCCGATGGGCGAGGTCGTCACGCGCTACCACATCAGTCTCGACGTGGCCGACAAACCGGGTGTTCTCGCTCAGGTCGCGACCGTGTTCGCCGAGCACGGTGTCTCGATCGACACGGTTCGCCAGCAGGGCAAGGACGGGGAGGCCTCCCTCGTCGTCGTCACCCACCGTGCGTCCGACGCGGCCCTCGGCGGCACCGTCGAGGCGTTGCGCAAGCTCGACACCGTGCGTGGTGTCGCCAGCATCATGCGGGTTGAAGGAGAGTAAGCAGCAATGACCCACCAGTGGCGCGGAATCATCGAGGAGTACCGGGACCGGCTGCCGGTCGCCGACACCACGCCGGTCGTGACGCTCCGTGAGGGCGGCACGCCGCTCGTGCCCGCGCAGGTGCTCTCCGAGCGCACGGGCTGCGAGGTCCACCTCAAGGTCGAGGGCGCGAACCCGACCGGGTCCTTCAAGGACCGGGGCATGACCATGGCCATCTCCAAGGCCAAGGAGGAGGGTGCGCAGGCCGTCATCTGCGCCTCCACCGGCAACACCTCCGCCTCCGCCGCCGCCTACGCGGTGCGCGCCCGGATGGTCTCCGCCGTGCTCGTGCCGCAGGGCAAGATCGCGCTCGGCAAGATGGGCCAGGCCCTGGTGCACGGCGCGAAGATCCTCCAGGTCGACGGCAACTTCGACGACTGCCTCACCCTCGCCCGCGCGCTCAGCGACAACTACCCCGTCGCGCTGGTCAATTCGGTCAATCCGGTGCGTATCGAAGGACAGAAGACGGCCGCCTTCGAGATCGTGGACATGCTGGGCGACGCCCCCGACATCCACGTCCTGCCGGTGGGCAACGCGGGCAACATCACCGCCTACTGGAAGGGCTACCGCGAGTACGCCGACGACGGCATCTCCACCCGCAAGCCCCGGATGTGGGGGTTCCAGGCCTCCGGCAGCGCCCCGATCGTGCGCGGCGAGGTCGTCAAGGACCCGGCGACGATCGCCACCGCCATCCGGATCGGCAACCCCGCCTCGTGGCAGTACGCGCTGGCCGCGCGGGACGAGTCCGGCGGCCTCATCGACGAGGTGACGGACCGTGAGATCCTGCGCGCGTACCGGCTGTTGGCCTCGCAGGAAGGTGTCTTCGTCGAGCCCGCGTCCGCCGCGTCGGTCGCCGGCCTGCTGAAGGCCGCAGAGCGGGGCGAGGTCGACCCGGGACAGCGCATCGTGTGCACCGTCACGGGCAACGGCCTGAAGGACCCGGACTGGGCCGTCGCCGGGGCGCCGCAGCCGGTCACCGTCCCCGTGGACGCCGCGACGGCCGCCGAGCGGCTCGGACTGGCCTGACCGCCGCCACCGGAAGGCCCGGGGCGCCACGCCCCGGGCCTTCCGGTCACCCGCCCCGGACGTTCCGTGCCTGGCGGCGGCAGCGCGCGTCGGCAGGGTGGGCGTAAGAAGGCGCTTGTCCGGGGAAGTCCTCCCTGTGGGGGCACGGAGGGCTTACGACACGCATCGTGCGCCTCCCGTGCGCCCTATGTCGACACAGAACCTTCCTTCGATAGGCTGTACTCAACCCACCCGCCGCGTATGCCGCGGTCCCGCGTCGTCTCCGTGGTCCGGATCATGACCCAGAGGGGCCCGGAGGAGCCCGGAGGGGTTCGGGAAGCGGCCGGCCACCCTGGTCGGCGGCGGTCCCAGGGGTTTTGTACGTCATCGAATGTCATTCGACAGTCCGGCAGTCCTGGACTGCCACCGTCACCGTCACCAGCTCAAGGAGAGTCATCGAGCGATGGCCGGTCCCGCGTTCCGCGCCGCCGCCGTCCGGGTGCGCGTCCCCGCCACCAGCGCCAATCTCGGTCCGGGCTTCGACGCCCTCGGCCTCGCGCTGGGCCTCTACGACGACGTGGTCGTCCGGGTGGCCGACGCCGGGCTGCACATCGACATCGCCGGTGAGGGCGGAGAAACCCTCCCGCGCGACGAGAACCACCTGCTCGTACGCTCCCTGCGCACCGCCTTCGACCTGCTCGGCGGACAGCCGCGCGGCCTGGAGATCGTCTGCGCCAACCGCATTCCGCACGGCCGGGGCCTCGGCTCCTCCTCCGCCGCCATCTGCGCCGGAATCGTCGCCGCCCGCGCCGTGACCATAGGCGCCGAGGCCAGGCTCGACGACACCGCGCTGCTCGAGCTCGCCACCGAGATCGAGGGTCACCCCGACAACGTCGCGGCCTGCCTGCTGGGCGGCTTCACCCTCTCCTGGATGGAGAACGGCGCGGCCCGCGCGATCAGGATGGAGCCCGCCGAGTCCGTCGTGCCGGTGGTGTTCGTACCCGGCAAACCCGTTCTCACCGAGACCGCGCGCGGCCTGCTGCCGCGCACCGTGCCGCATGTCGACGCCGCCGCCAACGCGGGCCGTGCCGCCCTGCTCGTCGAGGCTCTGACCAGGCGTCCCGAACTGCTGCTGCCCGCCACCGAGGACCGTCTGCACCAGGACTACCGCGCCCCCGCCATGCCCGAGAGCGCGGCGCTGGTGGAGCGGCTGCGTGCGGACGGCGTCCCCGCGGTGATCTCCGGCGCCGGCCCCACCGTCATGGCGCTGGCCGACGCGGAAACCGCCGACAAGGTCGAAGCCCTGGCCGGCAACGACTGGGCCGCCAACCGGCTCGGCCTCGATCAGCAGGGAGCGAGCGTGCTTCCGCTCGCCACCTGACACACGGTTGCCGGATGAGGAGAGGGGGAATGTTTGTTGGATCCGGTAGTGTTAACCTCAAGTCTGCACCCGACCCCACCATGGCGAGGTGCCTCGTGTCCCCGCTCGGGACAGACATTCTTCCGGGAGCCCCCCAAGCCCAACTGTGTTCTCTGCTTCGTACGCGGGCAGTACGTCGTACGCGGACACTGAACGGCCCGCCGGGCACGCTTCGGAACCGGTGCGACCACGCCACGTGACACTGGATGCCACGGCTCGGGGAAGCGCCATCACCAGATATCCCTTCCGCCGTCGAGGCGGACCACCGCCCCGGCACGGTTCGCACAGCAAGGACCGAAGCCGGACAGCACAACCGGTCGCCGAGCCAGACAGGCCGACGTCCGCTCCAGGGAAGGACCCTTCGTGAGCGACACCACCGATCTGATGGGCGCACGTGTCGAGGAGACCGCTGCCGCGCCCGCCACGGACGCCTCCGCGCCTGCCGGCGGTGCCGGCTCCCGGCGGCGCCGGGGCACCGGCCTCGAGGGCATGGTGCTGGCCGAGCTTCAGCAGGTCGCATCCGGCCTCGGCATCAGGGGCACCGCGCGTATGCGCAAGAGCCAGCTGATCGAGGTCATCAAGGAAGCGCAGGCGTCGGGCGGCTCCGCCGCGCCGAAGAGCGAGGCCCCGGCCGAGGCGGCGGAGACCAAGCCCAAGCGCCGCGCCACCTCCAGGACCCGTACGGGCGACACCGCCCAGAAGAAGTCCGCTGCCGAGGCTCCCGCCGAACAGGCCGCCGCCCAGCAGCAGATCGACATCCCCGGCCAGCCCTCCCCGAAGGCCTCCGCCCCGGCCGAGCAGGCCCCCGCCGCCGAGGCCCCCGTCGAGCGCCGTCGTCGGGCCACCGCAGCCGCGGGCGCTCCGGCCGCCGCGGCCGAGAAGGCCACCGCCGAGGCGAAGAACGAGGCGAAGGCCGAGGACCAGGCGCAGTCGCAGCAGTCCTCGTCGCAGGGCGACGCCAAGTCCGACAGCGACGGCGGCGACGGCCGCCGCCGTGACCGCCGTGAGCGCGGCCGCGACCGCGGTGAGCGTGGCGACCGCGGTGAGCGCGGCGACCGCGGTGAGCGTGGCGACCGCAACGACCGTGCTGAGCGCGGCGATCGGGGCGACCGCGGTGACCGCCGGGGCAAGGGCGACGACCAGCAGCAGAACCAGGGCGGCCAGGGCCGTCAGCAGAACCAGCAGCAGGGCGGCGGCCGTCAGGACGACGGTTACGACGACGACGGCGGCGGTCGTCGCGGCCGTCGCGGCCGCTACCGCGACCGCCGTGGCCGCCGTGGCCGCGACGAGATGACCTCCGAGCCGCAGATCACCGAGGACGACGTCCTGATCCCGGTCGCGGGCATCCTCGACATCCTCGACAACTACGCGTTCATCCGGACCTCCGGCTACCTGCCCGGCCCGAACGACGTGTACGTCTCCCTCGCCCAGGTCCGCAAGAACGGCCTGCGCAAGGGCGACCACCTCACCGGCGCGGTGCGCCAGCCGAAGGAGGGCGAGCGGCGCGAGAAGTTCAACGCGCTGGTCCGCCTCGACTCCGTCAACGGCATGGCGCCCGAACACGGCCGCGGCCGCCCGGAGTTCAACAAGCTCACCCCGCTCTACCCGCAGGACCGCCTCCGCCTGGAGACCGACCCCGGTGTCCTCACCACGCGGATCATCGACCTCGTGTCGCCGATCGGCAAGGGCCAGCGCGGTCTGATCGTGGCCCCGCCGAAGACCGGCAAGACCATGATCATGCAGGCGGTCGCCAACGCGATCACGCACAACAACCCCGAGTGCCACCTGATGGTCGTCCTCGTCGACGAGCGTCCGGAAGAGGTCACCGACATGCAGCGGTCGGTGAAGGGCGAGGTCATCTCCTCGACCTTCGACCGCCCGGCCGAGGACCACACCACGGTCGCCGAGCTCGCCATCGAGCGCGCCAAGCGTCTGGTGGAGCTGGGCCACGACGTCGTCGTGCTGCTCGACTCGATCACGCGTCTGGGCCGTGCGTACAACCTCGCCGCCCCGGCCTCCGGCCGCATCCTGTCCGGTGGTGTCGACTCGACGGCGCTGTACCCGCCGAAGCGCTTCTTCGGCGCGGCCCGCAACATCGAGGACGGCGGCTCGCTGACCATCCTCGCCACCGCCCTGGTGGACACCGGGTCCCGCATGGACGAGGTGATCTTCGAGGAGTTCAAGGGCACCGGCAACATGGAGCTCAAGCTCGACCGCAAGCTCGCCGACAAGCGCATCTTCCCCGCGGTGGACGTCGACGCGTCCGGCACCCGCAAGGAGGAGATCCTGCTCGGCAGCGACGAGCTGGCCGTCACCTGGAAGCTCCGCCGGGTGCTGCACGCGCTCGACTCGCAGCAGGCGATCGAGCTGCTTCTCGACAAGATGAAGCAGACGAAGTCGAACGGCGAGTTCCTGCTGCAGATCCAGAAGACGACACCGACGCCCGGCAACGGCGACTGACGTCCGCCGTTCGTCCCACCCGTCTCACCACAAGGGCCGCTTCCCGGACATCCGGGGCGCGGCCCTTGTGGTGTCGGACACGGCCGCGGACGTGGTTCCGGGGCCGGTTCCGGCGTGCCCAAAGGGGTACCCGGGCGGACGGGAGCTGCCTATGTCTGCCGAGAACACGCACCGGACCGACGGCCCGCGGGCCGGGGACCGCGGCCGCAGGCGGCGGCGGGGCATGAAGATCGTGGCGTGGACCGCGGCCGCCCTCGTCCTCCTCGGCGGCGCAGGCCTCGGATACGTGTACGTCACGCTCGACGGCAACCTCAGGAGCGTCGACATCGACCGGATGCTCGGCGCCGACCGGCCCCAGAGGGCCGACGACGGCTCCGAGAACATCCTCGTCCTCGGCTCCGACACCCGCTCCGGCGGCAACGGGAAGCTCGGCGGCGGCACCGACGACGGCACGGCCCGCTCCGACACCGCGATGATCGTGCACGTCCACGAGGGACGCGACGAGGCCTCCGCGGTGTCCGTCCCGCGGGACACCCTCGTCGACCGCCCCGAGTGCGCCGGCACCGAGGGCGGCCCGCACCCCGCCGCGGACGACGTGATGTTCAACTCCGCGTACACCACCGGCGGGGCCGCCTGCGCCGTCAGGACCGTCGAGTCGATGACCGGCCTGCGCATGGACCACTACCTGGAGGTCGACTTCAGCGGCTTCCGGGAGCTCGTCGACGAGCTGGGCGGCGTCGAGGTCACCACCACCGAGGACATCGACGACCCCGACAGCCACCTGCGGCTCGCGGCCGGCACCCACCGGCTCGACGGCGCACAGGCCCTCGGCCTGGTCCGCACCCGGCACGGCGTGGGCGACGGCTCCGACCTCGGCCGCATCCAGCTCCAGCAGGCCTTCGTCAGGGCCCTGGTCCAGCAGGTGAACGACGTCGGCCTCCTCTCCGACCCCAAAAAGCTCTACGGCATCGCCGACACCGCCACCAGGGCCCTCACCACCGACTCGGGCCTGGGCTCGGTGAACTCCCTGATGTCCTTCGCCGACGGCCTGCGGGACATCGGCCCCGACGGCCTGCACATGGTGACCATGCCGGTGCGGTACGACCCCGCCGACCCCAACCGCCTGGTGACCGAGCCGGAGAAGGTGCGGCTGGTCTGGGACGCCCTGAGGAACGACGAGCCGATCCCCGGGGCGGCCACGGCAGGCACGGACACCGGTGGGGCCGAGGACGTCGCCGGCGCTCCGTGAGCACCGTCGAAGGGCGTCGGAGGGCGGCCGGAGGGCTCCCGGAGCCGGCGCCACCGCCCCGGGAACAAAAGGCGGCGGCCCCCGGTTTTGGGGGATGGCACCAGTCCTGGCAGACTGGTACGTCGGCTCCGGTTCACGCTCCCGCATCCCGCGGCTGCGACCCGGCGCCCTCCCGAACCTAGGAGTCACCTTGAAGCGCGACATTCACCCCGCGTACGTCGAGACGCAGGTCAGCTGCACCTGCGGCGCGTCGTTCACCACCCGCAGCACCATCGAGTCCGGCACCGTCCGGGCCGAGGTCTGCTCCGAATGCCACCCGTTCTACACGGGTAAGCAGAAGATCCTCGACACCGGTGGCCGTGTGGCCCGCTTCGAGGCCCGCTTCGGCAAGGCCGCCGGCTCCCAGAAGTAGCGAGCCCCCTTTCGCCGGTCCACGGCCGTGACCCCTCTCCCCGCGCAGGTGGGAGGGGGCGCGTGCCGGGACCGGCGTTTTTGGTCGCCCGCCTTCCCCTTTCCCCCGCAGGTTTCCCCCGCAGGAGCAGGAGCCCAAGATGTTCGAGGCCGTCGAGGAACTCGTCGCCGAGCACGCCCACCTGGAGACGAAGCTCGCCGACCCGTCGGTCCACGCCGACCAGGCCAACGCGCGCAAGTTGAACAAGCGCTACGCCGAACTCACCCCGATCGTCACCACGTACCGCACCTGGAGGCAGACCGGTGACGACATCGGGACCGCGCGTGAACTGGCCGCGGACGACCCGGACTTCGCCGTCGAGCTGAAGGACCTGGAGAAGCAGCGCGAGAAGCTCACCGAGAAGCTCCGCCTGCTGCTGGTCCCGCGCGACCCCAGCGACGACAAGGACGTCATCCTCGAGGTCAAGGCGGGCGCGGGCGGCGACGAGTCCGCGCTGTTCGCCGGTGACCTGCTGCGCATGTACCTGCGGTACGCCGAGCGCGTGGGCTGGAAGACCGAGATCATCGACGCCACGGAGTCCGAGCTGGGCGGCTACAAGGACGTCCAGGTCTCCGTGAGGACCAAGGGCGGCCAGGGCGCCACCGAGCCCGGCCAGGGCGTGTGGGCCCGGCTGAAGTACGAGGGCGGCGTGCACCGCGTGCAGCGGGTGCCGGCCACCGAGTCGCAGGGCCGTATCCACACCTCCGCGGCGGGTGTCCTGGTGACGCCCGAGGCGGAGGAGGTCGAGGTCGAGATCAATCCGAACGACCTGCGGATCGACGTCTACCGCTCCTCGGGACCCGGCGGGCAGTCCGTCAACACCACCGACTCCGCCGTGCGCATCACGCACCTGCCGACCGGAGTCGTCGCCTCCTGCCAGAACGAGAAGAGCCAGCTGCAGAACAAGGAGCAGGCGATGCGTATCCTGCGCTCCAGGCTGCTCGCGGCGGCGCAGGAAGAGGCGGAGAAGGAGGCCGCGGACGCCCGGCGCAGCCAGGTCCGCACCGTCGACCGCTCCGAGAAGATCCGCACCTACAACTTCCCGGAGAACCGCATCTCGGACCACCGCGTCGGGTTCAAGGCGTACAACCTGGACCAGGTCCTGGACGGCGATCTGGACGCCATGATCCAGGCCTGTGTCGACGCGGACTCGGCCGCCAAGCTCGCCGCGGCATGAGGCCGACCCACCGGGCCTGAGCATCGGGTCCGATACACCGGGCACGGGCACGGGCCCGGGACCCGCGCGAGGGGCCCGGGCACCGGGCCGCCGCACCGGCCGTACAAGAACTTCCGGAGGATGAGCGTGCAGCAACATAGTGGGGGGCGACCCCCAAGCCCCCGCAGCGTGCTGCTCGCGGAGGTGGCCCAGGCCACCCAGCGGCTCGCCGACGCCGGCGTGCCCTCGCCGCGCACCGACGCGGAGGAGCTCGCCGCGTTCGTGCACGGCGTCAAGCGCGGCGCACTGCACACCGTCAAGGACGCCGACTTCGACGCCCGCTACTGGGAGGTCGTCGCCCGCCGCGAGGCGCGCGAACCGCTCCAGCACATCACCGGGCACGCCTACTTCCGCTACCTCGAACTCCAGGTGGGGCCCGGGGTGTTCGTGCCGCGTCCGGAGACCGAGTCGGTCGTCGGCTGGGCCATAGACGCGGTACGGGCCATGGACGTCGTCGAGCCGTGCATCGTCGACCTGTGCACCGGCTCGGGCGCCATCGCGCTCGCCCTCGCCCAGGAGGTGCCGCGCTCCCGCGTGTACGCCGTGGAGCTGTCCGAGGACGCCCTCGTGTGGACCCGCAAGAACATGGAGGGCTCGCGCGTCGAACTGCGCCAGGGAGACGCCCTGACGGCCTTCCCGGACCTCGACGGCCAGGTCGACCTCGTCGTCTCCAACCCGCCGTACATCCCGCTCACCGAATGGGAGTACGTCGCCCCCGAGGCGCGTGACCACGACCCCGACCTGGCGCTGTTCTCCGGCGAGGACGGCCTCCAGCTCATCCGGGGCCTGGAGCGCACCGCGCACCGCCTGCTGCGCCCCGGCGGCGTGGTCGTCGTCGAGCACGCCGACACCCAGGGCGGCCAGGTGCCGTGGATCTTCGCCGAGGACCGCGGCTGGACCGACGCCGCCGACCACCCCGACCTGAACAACCGGCCCCGGTTCGCCACCGCTCGCAAGGCGCTGCCGTGAGAGTCCGGCAGACTTCAACCACCCCCAGCCGCATGTGTACGAGGAGGCCCGCAGATGGCTCGGCGATACGACACCAACGACGCGACCGACCGCGCGACCGGTCTGCGTGAAGCCGCGTCCGCCGTCCGTCGTGGCGAGCTCGTGGTGCTGCCGACGGACACCGTCTACGGCATCGGTGCCGACGCGTTCACCGGCGAGGCCGTCGCCGACCTCCTGGAGGCCAAGGGGCGCGGCCGCAACATGCCCACGCCCGTCCTCATCGGCTCCCCGAACACCCTGCACGGCCTGGTCACGGACTTCTCCGAGCTGGCCTGGGAACTGGTCGACGCGTTCTGGCCGGGCGCGCTGACCCTGGTCGCCCGGCACCAGCCGTCCCTCCAGTGGGACCTCGGTGACACCCGCGGCACGGTCGCCGTACGCATGCCGCTGCACCCGGTCGCCATCGAGCTGCTCACCGAGGTCGGCCCGATGGCCGTCTCCTCGGCCAACCTGACGGGGCACCCCGCGCCGGAGAACTGCGACGCGGCCCAGGAGATGCTCGGCGACTCCGTCTCCGTCTACCTCGACGGCGGGCCCACCCCGGGCATCGTCCCCTCGTCGATCGTCGACGTCACGCGCCCCGTGCCCGTGCTGCTGCGCGAAGGCGCCCTCTCGCCGGAGGAGCTGCGCAAAGTGGTACCCGACCTCGAGGTGGCGAATTGACGGCCCCCGAGTCGGGGCGTGGCATAGGCAACGGGGAACGCAGCGCGGAGGAGACGACCACCTTCGGGTTTCCGCGCGACACCTTCCGCATCCTCCACGTCAGCACCGGAAACGTCTGCCGCTCGCCCATCACCGAGCGGCTGACCCGGCATTTCGTGAGCCAGCGGCTGGGCATCCTGGGCGGCGGGCTGATCGTGGAGAGCGCGGGCACCTGGGGCCACGAGGGCGCGCCGATGGAGTCCCACGCGGAGACCGTGCTGGCCGACTTCGGCGCGGACGCCTCCGGCTTCACCGGCCGTGAACTGCTGGACGATCACGTGATCCGCGCCGACCTGGTGCTGACCGCGACCCGCGACCACCGCGCCCAGGTCATCTCCATGGGCCACTCGGCGGGCCTGCGCACCTTCACGCTGAAGGAGTTCACCCGTCTGGTGAACGCGATCGACCCGGCGACCCTGCCCACACTGGACGAGGGCCTGGTCATGCGCGCCCGTGCCCTGGTCCGCGCCGCCGCCGCGCTGCGCGGCTGGCTGCTGGCCCCGACCGCCGAGGCGGACGAGGTCTACGACCCCTACGGCGGGCCCCTGCCGTTCTTCCGCTCCATCGGCGACGAGATACACCAGGCCCTGGACCCGGTCGTCACGGCCCTGACCGGTGTCCCGATCCGGTCCTGACCGGTGTCCCGATCCGGTCCCGGCCGGTGTCCCGATCCGGTCCCGACCTGGTCCCGGCCGGTGTCCCGATCCGGTCCCGACCTGGTCCCGGCCGGTGTCCCGACCTGGTCCCGGCCGGTGTCCCGACCTGGTCCCGGCCGGTGTCCCGACCTGGTCCCGGCCGGTGTCCCGATCCGGTCCTGACCGGCCCCCTCCCGAGGGTGTGGCGGTCGGGCGGTCCGGGGGTGGCAGGCCTACATTGGTCGTACGTCAGCGTCGACGTCCGGGAGCGCACCATGACGGTCACCCACGTCCTCGAGGGCGAGTCCGGGGTCCTGCGCCGGCAGGACCCCGAACTCGCCGGGATCCTGCTCGGTGAGCGCGAGCGGCAGGCGACCACCCTGCAGCTGATCGCCGCCGAGAACTTCACCTCGCCCGCCGTGCTGGCCGCCCTCGGCTCACCGCTCGCCAACAAGTACGCCGAGGGGTACCCGGGCGCCCGGCACCACGGCGGCTGCGAGATCGTCGACGTCGCCGAACGCCTCGCCGTCGAGCGGGCCAAGGCGCTCTTCGGCGCCGACCACGCCAACGTCCAGGCCCACTCCGGATCGTCGGCCGTGCTGGCCGCCTATGCCGCCCTGCTGCGTCCCGGGGACAGTGTCCTCGCCCTCGGCCTGGCCCACGGCGGCCACCTCACCCACGGCTCGCCGGTGAACTTCTCCGGCCGCTGGTTCGACTTCGTCGGCTACGGCGTGGACGCGGAGACCGGCCTCATCGACCACGACCAGGTCCGCGCCCTGGCCCGTACCCACCGGCCCAAGGCGATCGTCTGCGGCTCCATCGCCTACCCCCGCCACGTCGACCACGCCTTCTTCCGCGAGGTCGCCGACGAGGCGGGCGCCTATCTGATCGCCGACGCCGCGCACCCCATCGGGCTCGTCGCCGGGGGAGCGGCGCCCAGTCCGGTCCCGTACGCGGACATCGTCTGCGCGACCACGCACAAGGTGCTGCGCGGGCCGCGCGGCGGCATGATCCTCTGCGGCGCGGAGCTGGCCGAACGGGTCGACCGCGCGGTCTTCCCCTTCACCCAGGGCGGGGCCCAGATGCACACCATCGCCGCCAAGGCGGTCGCGTTCGGGGAGGCGGCGACCCCGGCCTTCGCCGTGTACGCCCACCAGGTCGTCGCCAACGCGCGGGCCCTCGCCGAAGCCCTGGCCGACGAGGGACTCCTCGTCACCACCGGTGGCACGGACACCCACCTGATCACCGCCGACCCGGCCCCGCTCGGTGTCGACGGACGCGAGGCCCGCGGCCGGCTCGCGGCGGCCGGAATCGTCCTGGACTGCTGCGCCCTGCCGCACGCCGACGACCGCGGGCTGCGCCTGGGCACCGCGGCGGTGACCACGCAGGGCATGGGGGACCGGGAGATGGCGCTGATCGCCGGGCTGCTGGCGAGCGTCCTGCGTGGCGGCACCGAGCCGGCGCGGGCCCGCGCCGACGTACACGAACTGACCGCTGCCTTTCCGCCCTATCCAGGCTGAGACGTGTCACCCGGCCGGGCACGCGCACCCGTACGGGCGCCGACACGGGGCAGGTACACCCGGGTGCCAGGCCATGCGCACCGCTGTGCACAGACACACGTGCAACCATCGTCGCTACCCGGAAGTCCTCACCCGTATGCGTGCCTCGCTAGGGTGTGAGGCTGTGATGGCCAGCGAGACCTGTGGGGAAGCCCGTGCGTGAATACCTCCTGACGCTCTGCATCACGGCCGCGGTGACGTATCTGCTGACAGGGCCGGTGCGGAAGTTCGCGATCGTGGCGGGAGCGATGCCGGAGATCCGGGCACGCGACGTGCACCGGGAACCCACCCCCCGGCTCGGCGGGATCGCCATGTTCTTCGGACTGTGCGCGGGACTGCTGGTCGCCGACCATCTCACCAACCTCAGCCAGCTCTTCGAGGAGTCCAACGAACCGCGGGCACTGCTCTCCGGAGCGGCGCTGATCTGGCTGATCGGTGTGCTGGACGACAAGTTCGAGATCGACGCCCTGATCAAGCTGGGCGGGCAGATGATCGCCGCCGGTGTGATGGTCATGCAGGGTCTGACGATCCTGTGGCTGCCCGTCCCCGGCGTCGGCTCGGTCGCGCTCACCCAGTGGCAGGGCACCCTGCTCACCGTCGCCCTGGTCGTCATCACCATCAACGCGGTCAACTTCGTCGACGGCCTGGACGGTCTCGCGGCCGGCATGGTGTGCATCGCGGGGGCGGCGTTCTTCCTGTACGCGTACCGCATCTGGTACTCGTACGGCATCGAGGCGGCCGCCCCGGCGACGCTGTTCTCGGCCATCCTGATGGGCATGTGCCTGGGCTTCCTGCCGCACAACATGCATCCCGCGCGGATCTTCATGGGCGACTCCGGCTCCATGCTGATCGGTCTGGTCCTCGCCGCCGGTGCGATCTCCATCACAGGCCAGGTCGACCCCGACGCCCTGAACCTGTACGCGGGCGGGGAGAAGGAGGCCGTGCACCAGACGGTGCCGGTCTACATCCCGCTGCTGCTGCCGCTGACGATCATCGCGGTGCCGGCCGCCGACCTCATCCTGGCCATCGTGCGCCGCACCTGGCGCGGCCAGTCGCCGTTCGCGGCGGACCGGGGCCACCTGCACCACCGCCTGCTGGAGATCGGCCACTCGCACAGCAGGGCGGTGCTGATCATGTACTTCTGGTCGGCGCTGATCGCCTTCGGCGCGCTCGCCTACTCGGTCAACTCGGCGTCCATGTGGATCGTGCTCAGTGTGGTCATCCTGAGCGCCCTCGGTCTGCTGCTGCTCCTGCTGCCCCGGTTCACCCCGCGCGCGCCCATGTGGGCCCAGCGCATCGTCCCGCCGCGCTACCGCCGTCGCCGGTCCCGGGCGGCCGCGCCCGCCCCGGCGGGGGAGGGGACCCAGGGAGCTCCGGCAGGCACGGAGTCGGACGAGGACGACCAGGCCGCCGCAGCCGGCCACCGTGCCCCGGTGACCGCCGGGGTCTCCGGGGGCAACGGCGCGACCGCCCTGGGCCACCACGCGCACCCGGGCGACCGGGGGAAGGCCGCGAGCTCCCGCTGAGGCGGCATGGCACACATCACGGTCAAGGTAAGAATCCGACTAGAGCATTGCCAAGTCGTGGGGCGGCGATGGGGCACTCTTGGGGGGATGAAGTGCCCTAATACCAGGCAAGCCGACCCCTCGCACCCTCAGGCGCGCAGGCTCACCCGCATGCGTGACCTCCCGTACGGCCATTAGGTAAAGACTGCATCAAATAGTTTGTGATACCGTTCACGAGTCTCGTCGGGGAGAGCTGGAGAACCGCAGTACGACGGTTCACCGGCGGAGGGAAATCGCACTCCGTCCGCGGGACTACGCTCGTCCCCGACGACATCCTTTGCCCCCTGCTCAAAGCGGAGTTCCGCCATGCCGTCCAACGACGTCCGGATCCTGATTCAGGCTGCCGCACCCACCGCTGCCGTCGGTGCCGTCGCGGTCGCGGTCGGTGGTGCCGTCGAAGGCGGCCACGGAGCGATCGGAGCGGTCATCGGTGCGGTGCTCGTGATCCTGCTCATGGGCACGGGGCTGTACGTCCTCCAGTGGATCGCCAGGTCGATCCCGCACCTGTTCCAGGCCATGGGCATGATGATGTACCTGACGCAGATCCTGCTGATCTTCGTCTTCATCGCGCTCTTCAAGGACACGACGCTCTTCCACCCCCAGGCCTTCGCGCTCTCCCTGCTCGTCTCCACCCTCACCTGGGTCGCGGCGCAGGCGCGCGCCACCATGAAGGCCAAGATCTATTACGTGGACCCGGAACCGACGGCGGCCGGCAACACGGCTGAGGCGAAGGAAGCTTCGGGGCGCCGACCGTGAGGCGTAGGGCCGGGATAAGGGCGCATGACAGACCCTGCTATCGTCCGGTGCCAACTGCGGCATCGCGGGCGCGGGCATCCACGCTGACGCCTGACACATCGCGAGGCGAGATGCCCCACAGCCGCCCTCACATCCGTAACACCAGTCCCGTGCCGATCCGCGGCTCCGTGCCGCGCCGACACCACGAGGTTGCCGAATCAATGCGCCACGCTGAAGGAGCCCGCGGTGAGTGCTGACCCGACACAGGTGCTCGCCTTCGAGACCGACTGCCACATCTTCGACGGCTGTGGCTTCCCGTCTCCCGGGCTGCACTCGTTCCTGTACGAGCCCATGTGGGGCGATGGCGACAGCAACCTGTACTTCAACAAGCCCATGCTGCTGGCGCTGCTCGGCTCGATCATCATCGTCGGCTTCTTCTGGGCGGCGTTCCGCCGGCCCCAGGTCGTCCCCGGCAAGCTCCAGATGGTCGCCGAGGCCGGCTACGACTTCGTCCGCCGCAACGTCGTCTACGAGACGATGGGCAAGCGCGAGGGCGAGAAGTACGTACCGCTCGTCGTCTCACTGTTCTTCTTCGTCTGGATGATGAACCTCTGGTCGATCATCCCGCTCGCGCAGTTCCCGGTGACGTCGATCATCGCGTACCCGCTGGCGATGGCGCTGATCGTCTACGCCGTGTGGGTCTCGCTGACCTTCAAGCGGCACGGCTTCGTCGGTGCCCTGAAGAACTTCACCGGCTACGACAAGTCGCTCGGTGCGGCACTGCCGGTCGTCATGCTGATCGAGGCCTTCTCCAACCTGCTCGTGCGGCCCTTCACCCACGCCGTGCGGCTCTTCGCGAACATGTTCGCGGGTCACATCCTGCTGGTGCTGTTCACCATCGCCAGCTGGTACCTGCTGAACGGCATCGGGATCGCCTACGCCAGCGTCTCGTTCGTGATGGTCCTTGTGATGACCGGCTTCGAGCTGTTCATCCAGGCCCTGCAGGCGTACGTCTTCGTCCTGCTGACCTGTACCTACATCCAGGGCGCGCTCGCCGAGCAGCACTGAGCGTCCCGCACCACCCCCTTCGTCCGGTGGCCCACCCCCACCGGCCCGTGAAGAAAAGGAAGAACCGGAATGTCCTACACCCTGGCCGCTGTCACCGGCTCGATCGCTTCCATCGGCTACGGCATCGCCGCGTTCGGCCCCGGCATCGGCGTCGGCATCATCTTCGGCAAGGGCACCGAGGCCCTCGCCCGTCAGCCCGAGGCCGCCGGTCTCATCCGCTCCAACCAGATCCTCGGCTTCGCCTTCTGTGAGGCGCTCGCCCTCATCGGTCTGGTCATGCCGTTCGTCTACGGCCGGTAATCACCTGATCCACGACCGGCCCACCAGACGAAAGGCACTCTGATATGAGCCCACTGCTTCATATCGCGGCCGAGGAGGCGCAGAACCCCCTCGTTCCGCCGATCCCCGAGCTCGTCATCGGCCTGCTCGCCTTCGTCATCGTCTTCGGTTTCCTCGCGAAGAAGCTCCTCCCGAACATCAACAAGGTTCTGGACGAGCGGCGCGAGTCCATCGAGGGCGGTATCGAGAAGGCCGAGGCCGCTCAGACCGAGGCCCAGAGCGTCCTTGAGCAGTACAAGGCCCAGCTCGCCGAGGCCCGGCACGAGGCCGCACGCCTGCGCCAGGAGGCGCAGGAGCAGGGCGCCACGCTCATCGCCGAGATGCGCGCGGAAGGCCAGCGGCAGCGCGAGGAGATCATCGCCGCCGGTCACTCGCAGATCGCGGCCGACCGCAAGGCCGCCGCGTCCGTGCTGCGCCAGGACGTGGGCAAGCTCGCCACCGACCTGGCCGGCAAGCTCGTCGGCGAGTCCCTCGAGGACCACGCCCGGCAGAGCCGTGTGATCGACCGGTTCCTCGACGACCTCGACCAGAAGGCCGAGGCCGCACGATGAACGGAGCGAGCCGCGAGGCCCTGGCAGCCGCACGTGAGCGTCTCGACGCGCTGACGGACTCCACGTCCGTGGACGCCGGCTCGCTCGCCGAAGAGCTGGCCTCCGTCACCGCGCTCCTCCACCGCGAGGTGTCGCTGCGCCGGGTCCTCACCGACCCGGCGCAGGACGGCGGGACCAAGGCGGACCTGGTCCGGCGCCTGCTCGGATCCCAGCTCAGCGGCAGTGCCGCCGACCTGGTCTCCGGCATGGTGCGCTCCCGCTGGTCGCAGCCCCGCGACCTGGTGGACGCGCTGGAGGAGCTGGCCGACCTCGCCGACCTCACCGCCGCGCAGCAGGCCGGTGCGCTCGACGACGTCGAGGACGAGGTGTTCCGGTTCGGCCGGATCCTCTCCGCGAACAACGCCCTGCGCGCCGCGCTGACCGACCGCAAGGCCACCGCCCCGGCCAAGAGCGAGCTGCTGAGCAGCCTGCTCGGACGCAGGGCGAACGCGGCCACCGTACGTCTGGTGACGCGTCTGGTCTCCGCGCCGCGCGGACGTAGCCTGGAGGCGGGACTCCAGTCCCTGTCCAAGCTCGCCGCCGACCGTCGCAACCGCATGGTGGCCGTCGTCACCTCCGCGGTGCCGCTGAGCGACTCGCAGAAGCAGCGCCTCGGCGCGGCCCTCGCGAAGCTCTACGGCCGCACCATGCACCTCAACCTCGACGTCGACCCCGCGGTCGTCGGCGGGATGCGGGTACAGGTCGGCGACGAGATCATCAACGGCTCCCTCGCGGACCGGCTGGAGGACGCGAGCCGCCGGCTGGCGGGCTAGCGCCGACGCGGCCCCCGCGCACCACGCGGCGGACGCGGCAACTGAACACGTAGTACGTACCTACGGCCCTGGTTGGGCCGTGCAGAGGATTCACCTCTTTCCGGGGGGAGTCCACATCCCCCCAAAGTGAAACTTCGGGCCCAACAAGGAGAGCAGGGAACTCAGATGGCGGAGCTCACGATCCGGCCGGAGGAGATCCGGGACGCACTGGAGAACTTCGTCCAGTCGTACAAGCCGGACGCGGCCTCGCGCGAGGAAGTCGGCACGGTCACCGTCGCCGGCGACGGCATCGCCAAGATCGAGGGTCTTCCCTCGGCCATGGCCAACGAGCTGCTGAAGTTCGAGGATGGCTCCCTCGGCCTCGCCCTCAACCTCGAGGAGCGCGAGATCGGTGCCGTCGTCCTCGGTGAGTTCAGCGGCATCGAAGAGGGCCAGCCGGTCTCCCGCACCGGCGAGGTCCTGTCCGTCGCCGTGGGCGAGGGCTACCTCGGCCGCGTGGTCGACCCGCTCGGCAACCCGATCGACGGCCTCGGCGAGATCGAGACCGAGGGCCGCCGCGCCCTCGAACTGCAGGCCCCCACGGTCATGCAGCGCAAGTCGGTGCACGAGCCGATGGAGACGGGCTACAAGGCCGTCGACGCCATGACCCCGGTCGGCCGCGGCCAGCGTCAGCTGATCATCGGCGACCGCGGCACCGGCAAGACCGCGCTGGCCGTGGACACGATCATCAACCAGCGTGACAACTGGCGCACGGGCGACGTGAACAAGCAGGTCCGCTGCATCTACGTCGCCATCGGCCAGAAGGGCTCCACCATCGCGTCGGTCCGCCGCGCGCTGGAGGAGAACGGCGCCCTGGAGTACACGACCATCGTCGCCGCCCCGGCGTCCGACCCGGCCGGCTTCAAGTACCTGGCGCCCTACACCGGTTCGGCCATCGGCCAGCAGTGGATGTACGAGGGCAAGCACGTCCTCATCATCTTCGACGACCTGTCGAAGCAGGCCGACGCCTACCGCGCCGTCTCCCTGCTGCTGCGCCGCCCGCCGGGCCGCGAGGCCTACCCGGGCGACGTCTTCTACCTGCACTCCCGTCTGCTGGAGCGCTGTGCCAAGCTCTCCGACGAGATGGGCGCCGGCTCGATGACCGGTCTCCCGATCGTCGAGACCAAGGCCAACGACGTGTCGGCGTTCATCCCGACCAACGTCATCTCCATCACCGACGGCCAGTGCTTCCTGGAGTCCGACCTGTTCAACGCCGGTCAGCGCCCGGCCCTGAACGTCGGTATCTCGGTCTCCCGCGTCGGTGGCTCCGCCCAGCACAAGGCGATGAAGCAGGTCTCCGGCCGTCTGCGCGTGGACCTCGCCCAGTTCCGTGAGCTGGAGGCGTTCGCCGCCTTCGGTTCCGACCTGGACGCCGCGTCGAAGGCGCAGCTGGAGCGCGGTCAGCGCATGGTCGAGCTGCTGAAGCAGGACCAGTACCAGCCGATGTCCACCGAGGACCAGGTCGTCTCCGTCTGGGCCGGCACCACCGGCAAGATGGACGAGGTGCCGGTCGCCGACATCCGCCGCTTCGAGAAGGAGCTGCTGGAGTACCTGCACCGCAGCGAGCAGGGCCTCATGACCTCCATCCGTGAGGGCGGCAAGATGTCGGACGACACCCTCCAGGCCGTGGGCGACGCGGTCGCGGCCTTCAAGAAGCAGTTCGAGACGAGCGACGGCAAGTTGCTCGGCGAGGACGCTCCGGCCGCTGCCGCCAAGTGACGTCCAAGGAAGGGACCTGACTCATGGGAGCCCAGCTCCGGGTCTACAAGCGTCGCATCCGATCCGTCACCGCGACCAAGAAGATCACCAAGGCGATGGAGATGATCGCCGCCTCGCGCGTCGTCAAGGCGCAGCGCAAGGTGCGGTCCTCCTCGCCGTACGCCCAGGAACTGACCCGTGCGGTCACGGCGGTCGGCACCGGTTCGGACGCCAAGCACCCGCTGACGACGGAGGCGGAGAACCCGACCCGTGCCGCGGTCCTGCTCCTCACGAGCGACCGCGGCCTGGCCGGCGCCTTCAACTCCAACGCCATCAAGGCGGCGGAGCAGCTGACCGAGCGCCTTGAGCGCGAGGGCCAGGAGGTCGACACGTACATCGTCGGCCGCCGCGGGCTCGCGCACTACAACTTCCGCGAGCGCACGGTCGCGGAGTCGTTCACGGGCTTCACCGACGAGCCCTCGTACGCGGACGCCAAGAAGGTCGCGGCGCCGCTCATCGAGGCCATCGAGAAGGACACGGCGGACGGCGGTGTGGACGAACTCCACATCGTCTACACCGAGTTCGTCTCGATGATGACGCAGACCGCGCTCGGCTCCCGGCTGCTTCCGCTGCGCCTCGAAGAGGTCGTCGAGGAGTCGTCCACCAAGGACGAGATCCTTCCGCTCTACGACTTCGAGCCGTCGGCGGAGGACGTCCTCGACGCCCTGCTGCCGCGCTACGTGGAGAGCCGTATCTACAACGCGCTGCTCCAGTCGGCCGCTTCGAAGCACGCCGCCACGCGGCGCGCGATGAAGTCGGCCACCGACAACGCGGGCGAGCTGATCAACACGCTCTCCCGTCTTGCCAACGCGGCCCGCCAGGCCGAAATCACCCAGGAAATCAGCGAGATCGTCGGTGGCGCAGGCGCTCTGGCCGACGCAAACGCGGGGAGTGACAATTAATGACCACCACTGTTGAGACCGCGACGGCCACGGGCCGAGTCGCCCGGGTCATCGGCCCGGTCGTCGACGTGGAGTTCCCCGTCGACGCGATGCCGGAGATCTACAACGCCCTGCACGTCGAGGTCGCCGACCCGGCGAACGCGGGCGAGCTGAAGACGCTGACCCTCGAGGTCGCCCAGCACCTGGGCGGCGGCCTGGTCCGCACCATCTCGATGCAGCCCACCGACGGCCTGGTCCGTCAGGCCGTGGTGACCGACACGGGCTCGGCGATCTCCGTCCCCGTCGGCGACTTCACCAAGGGCAAGGTGTTCAACACCCTCGGTGAGGTGCTGAACAGCGACGAGTCCTACACGGGCGAACGCTGGCCGATCCACCGCAAGGCGCCGAACTTCGACGAGCTCGAGTCGAAGACCGAGATGTTCGAGACCGGCGTCAAGGTCATCGACCTGCTCACCCCGTACGTCAAGGGTGGCAAGATCGGTCTGTTCGGCGGTGCCGGCGTCGGCAAGACGGTGCTCATCCAGGAGATGATCTACCGCGTCGCCAACAACCACGACGGTGTCTCGGTGTTCGCCGGTGTCGGTGAGCGCACCCGTGAGGGCAACGACCTCATCGACGAGATGAGCGAGTCGGGCGTCATCGACAAGACCGCCCTGGTCTTCGGTCAGATGGACGAGCCGCCGGGCACCCGTCTGCGCGTCGCGCTGGCCGGCCTCACCATGGCCGAGTACTTCCGTGACGTCCAGAAGCAGGACGTGCTGTTCTTCATCGACAACATCTTCCGCTTCACGCAGGCCGGTTCCGAGGTGTCGACCCTGCTCGGCCGTATGCCCTCCGCGGTGGGCTACCAGCCGAACCTGGCCGACGAGATGGGTCTCCTCCAGGAGCGCATCACCTCGACCCGCGGTCACTCGATCACCTCGATGCAGGCGATCTACGTCCCCGCGGACGACCTGACCGACCCGGCCCCGGCCACCACCTTCGCCCACCTCGACGCGACGACGGTTCTCTCCCGTCCGATCTCCGAGAAGGGCATCTACCCGGCCGTGGACCCGCTGGACTCCACGTCCCGCATCCTGGACCCGCGCTACATCGCGCAGGACCACTACGACGCGGCCATGCGGGTGAAGAACATCCTGCAGAAGTACAAGGACCTGCAGGACATCATCGCGATCCTCGGTATCGACGAGCTCGGCGAGGAGGACAAGCTCGCCGTCCACCGTGCCCGTCGCGTGGAGCGCTTCCTGTCCCAGAACACCCACGTCGCCAAGCAGTTCACCGGCGTGGACGGTTCGGACGTGCCGCTGGACGAGTCGATCGCCGCGTTCAACTCGATCTGCGACGGCGAGTACGACCACTTCCCGGAGCAGGCGTTCTTCATGTGCGGTGGCATCGAGGACCTGAAGAACAACGCGAAGGAGCTGGGCGTCTCCTGAGCCACGTGCTCGAGTGAGAGGGGGGCGGGCACCGTCCCGCCCCCCGATCCACGCCCACTAGACTTGTAACCAACACCCGGCGGACCTGCCGGGTGGTGACCCGAGGAGCCATCTTGGCTGCTGAGCTGCACGTCGCGCTGGTCGCGGCCGACCGAGAGGTCTGGTCCGGCGAGGCCACCCTGGTCGTCGCGCGCACCACGTCCGGCGACATCGGCGTCATGCCCGGTCACCAGCCGCTGCTGGGTGTGCTGGAGTCGGGCCCGGTGACCATCCGTACGAACGACGGCGGGACGGTCGTCGCCGCGGTGCACGGCGGTTTCCTCTCGTTCGCCGACGACAAGCTGTCGGTGCTGGCGGAGATCGCCGAGCTGTCGCACGAGATCGACGTCCAGCGTGCCGAGCGGGCGCTCGGCCGTGCGAAGTCGGACGCCGACGCCTCTGCGGAGCGTCGCGCGGACGTTCGACTGCGGGCCGCTGCGGCGGGCCGCTGAACGACCGGGGTGCCCGAGGCGCCTTCCGAGCCGTTTAGGCTCTGAGGGAGCCGTACGATGACGTCACTCAGCCGCGGCTGGGACCGGAGCGATCCGGACCCGGTCGCGGCTGAGGCAGATCTGGATGATTTTTCCGTTCCGTTACCTAGGAGACGAGGAGGTCGGTGTCGATGGTCCTCGCTCTGACTGTGTGCGGAAGCATCGTGGCGCTCGCGGTGGTGGGCCTCTTCGTCTTCGGTCTGCGCCGCCGCCTCCTCCAGCGTTCCGGCGGAACCTTCGACTGCAGCCTGCGCTGGGACGCCCCCGAACCGGGTGACTCCGGCGGCAAGGGCTGGGCGTACGGGGTGGCCCGCTACAACGGGGACCGGGTGGAGTGGTTCCGGGTCTTCTCCTACGCCCCACGCCCGCGCCGTGTCCTGGAGCGCTCGGCGATCGAGGTGGCCGGCCGCCGGGTGCCCGAGGGCGAGGAGGAGCTGGCGCTGCTCTCGGACGCGGTGATCCTCGCCTGTCTGCACCGGGGCAGGAGACTGGAGCTCGCGATGAGCGACGACGCGCTGACCGGCTTCCTCGCCTGGCTGGAGGCGGCCCCGCCCGGCCAGAGGGTGAACGTCGCGTAGTAACGACGTTCAGGGCCCCGCTGGGTGGGGGTCCCCCCGGCAGCGGAGCTGTTGGGGGGAACGTGGCGTAGCCGGGCGCCCACACAAAGGTGCTCCCCCGGACCCCGTCCGGGGGAGCACCTTTGTCATGCGGGGTTCTGCGGACCTGCGGTCTACTTCAGGCCGCTGTCGATGGCGGTCGCCAGCTCGCCGTTGGCGGTGTCACCGCTGAACTCCCAGAAGAACGCACCGCCCAGGCCCTGGTTCTTGGCCCAGTCCATCTTGCTGTCGATGGTGGCGGGGGTGTCGTAGGACCACCAGTTGCTGCCGCAGTGGGCGTAGGCCGTGCCGGCGATGGTGCCGGTGGCCGGGCAGCTGTTCTTGAGGATCTTGTAGTCCTCGATGCCGGCCTCGTAGGTGCCGGGCGCCGGGCCGGTGGCCGCGCCGCCGGGGGCGGCCTGGGTGACGCCGGTCCAGCCGCGGCCGTAGAAGCCGATGCCGAGCAGCAGCTTGCTCGCCGGGACGCCCTTCGCCTTCAGTTTCGAGATCGCGGCCGCGGAGTTGAAGCCGTCCTGCGGGATACCGTTGTACGAGGTCAGCGGCGAATGGGGGGCGGTGGGGCCGTCCTTGTCGAAGGCGCCGAAGTAGTCGTACGTCATCACGTTGTACCAGTCGAGGTACTGGGCGGCGCCGCCGTAGTCGGCCGCGTCGAGCTTGCCGCCCGAGGAGCCGTCCGCGGTGATCGCGGCGGTGACCAGGTAGTCCTGGCCGAACTCGGCGCGCAGGGCCTGGGAGAGGTTCCTGAACGCCGCCGGACCGCTGGTGTCGCAGGTGAGGCCGCAGGCGTTCGGGTACTCCCAGTCGATGTCGATGCCGTCGAAGACATCGGCCCAGCGCGGGTCCTCCACGACCTGCTTGCAGGAGGCGGCGAACGCGGCCGGGTTCTGCGCGGCCTGGCCGAAGCCGCCGGAGTAGGTCCAGCCGCCGAACGAGTACAGCACCTTGATGTGCGGGTACTTCGCCTTCAGCTGGCGCAGCTGGTTGAAGTTGCCGCGCAGCGGCTGGTCCCAGGTGTCGGCGGTGCCGCTGACGGACTGGTCCGCGGTGTAGGCCTTGTCGGTGGCGGCGTAGGCGTCGTCGAGCTTGCACTGGCCGTTGACGACGTTGCCGAACGCGTAGTTGATGTGCGTGATCTTCTCGGCCGAACCGGACGTCACCAGGTTCTTGACGTGGTAGTTGCGGCCGTAGACGCCCCACTCGGTGAAGTAGCCGAGCTTGATCTTGTCGCCGGTGGGCGGCGGCTCCGTGGTCCCGCCGGTGGTGCGGACCTTCACCGAGCCGCTGACCGGGCCGGTCTGGTCGGCGGTGTCACGGGCCCGCACGCTGTACGAGTAGTCGGTGCCCTTGCTGAGACCGCTGTCCGTGTACGAGGTGCCGGTCACCGTGGCGACCCTGGCGCCGTCGCGCAGGACGTCGTAGTTCTTGACGCCCTTGTCGTCGGTGGCCGCGGACCAGGACAGCTTCACCGAGGTGTCGGTGACGCCGGAGGCCGAGGGGGTGCCGGGCGCGGAGGGTGCCGCGTCGCCGGGGACGGAGGTGCCGTCACAGCTGCCGCCGTTGAGCTTGCAGCCGGCGGGGGAGCCGGTGCCGGAGCCGTTGAAGCCGAAGCTGATGGAGGCGCCGGGGGCGAGGGTGCCGTTCCAGGACTTGTTCTTGGCGGTCCAGTGGGCGCCGGAGGACGTCACGTCGGCGTCCCAGGCGGAGGTGACGGAGGTGCCGGAGGGGAAGTCCCACTCGACGGTCCAGGAGCTGAGGGCGGTGGTGCCGGTGTTCTTCACCGTCCACTTGCCCTCGAAGCCGGAGCCCCAGTCCTGGGTCTTGGCGTAGGTGGCGGTGGCGGACGTCGCTGCCTGGGCGGGACTCGCGAGGGCGACGAGGGCGGAGAAGGGGAGGAGCAGGGTCGCGAACCCTGCCACGGCTCTGTGTCCGAAGCGCATGCTGCGCCTCCTTTGTGAGGCCGGATGTCGTCGTGGGCATGACTGAGCCATCACACCCGCGGTGCCGTGAGGATAGAAAGGTCTGGACCACGGGTCAATAGGTCTGGACCACTAGTCCGTCATGTCCGGTGGACGCCCAACTCCTGTGCGAGCACCGCCGCTTGTACCCGACTGCGCAGGCCCAGCTTTCCCAGAAGGCGGCTGACGTGCGTCTTCACCGTGGCCTCCGCCATGTCGAGACGCTCGGCGACACCGGCGTTGGACAGGCCCTCGCCGAGACAGGCCAGCACCTCCCGCTCGCGCCGGGTGAGGGAGTCCAGCACCGCCGGATCGGCCGTGGCCGCGCGGGCGGGCTTCGCCGCGAACTCGGCGATCAGCCGCCGGGTGACGGCCGGGGCGACGATCCCCTCCCCGCGCGCCACCGTGCGCACGGCGGCGATGAGGTCCTTCGCCTCCGTGTTCTTCAGCAGGAATCCCGAGGCGCCGGCCCGCAGCGCCCCGAACACGTACTCGTCGAGGTCGAAGGTGGTCAGCACCAGCACGTCGGCGAGCTCCTCCGCGACCACCTGCCGGGTGGCCGACACCCCGTCCAGGCGCGGCATCTGGACATCCATCAGCACCACGTCCGGCCGCAGGTCACGGGCGAGCGCCACCGCCTGCTCACCGTCCGCCGCCTCGCCCGCCACCTCGATGTCGGGCGCGCTGCGCAGGATCAGCACCAGCCCGGCGCGGACGGCCGACTGGTCCTCGGCGACCAGGACGCGGATCATTCGGTCTCTCCTCGGGGGGTGGACGCGGGGGTGGTGGCCGTGGCATCGGCGGGGGTGCCGGTGAGGGGCAGGGAGGCGTGCACGACCCAGATCTCGGGGTGCGCGGAGCCGCTGCCGTTCTCGGGGCCGGCCTCGAAGGTGCCGTGCAGCAGGGCGATCCGCTCCCGCATCCCCACCAGACCGGCTCCGGAGCCCGGGGCGCGCGGGGCGTCCCGGCCGCCGTACGGGCTGACCACGCGGATGTCCAGGGCGCCGGCCTCGTGGCACAGCCGCACGGTGACCGGCCCCTGGCCGGCGTGCTTCAGCGCGTTGGTCAGCGACTCCTGCACGATCCTGTACGCGGCGAGCTCCACCGGCGGCGGGACGTCACCGTGCGTGGTGCCGGGCAGGAGGTCGAGGGTGACGTCCAGGCCGTTGGTGCGGGCACCCTCCACCAGGGCGCCGAGACCGTCGAGGGTCGGGGTGGCGGCCGGCCCCCGGTCGTCGTGGTGGCGCAGGATGCCGATGAGGCGGCGCATCTCGGCCAGCCCCTGGACACTGTTCTCCCGGATCACGCCGAGCGCGTCCCGGGAGGCGGCCTCGTCGTCCAGGGAGAGCGCGGCCGTGGAGTGAATGGCGATCGCGGACAGGTGGTTGGCAACCATGTCGTGCAACTCCCGTGCCATCCGCGAGCGTTCCGCGGTCACCGCCTGGGTGCGGTCCATCTCGGCCAGCAGCGCGGTCTGCTCGGCGCGCAGCCGGGCGGCCTCGGCGGCCTCGCGGTGGTTGCGCACGATCAGCCCGGTCGACGCGGGCGTGAACGCGACGACGCCGATGGCCACACCGACCAGCAGTGCCTCGGGCACCCGCCACAGCGCGTACGGCACCAGCGCCCCCGCGACCGTGAGCAGCGCGGTGATCCGCGGGAGGAGGCGGGCGGCGGCGGGTGTGCCGTACAGGACGGCGGCGTACATCAGGTCGGTGTACATGACGATCGTGGCCAGGCTGCCCTGGGTGAGACCGTCGGCGAGCAGCGCGGCCGTGCCGGTGAGCAGCGCGGTGCGCGGAGCGCTGCGGCGCAGCAGCTCGCAGCCGGCGATCACGGCGAGCGGGACCAGGAGCGGCCACCGGCCGTCGAAGACCACGTAGGCCTCGTCGGCGGGCCGCACACCCAGCCCGATGCTCCACAGCAGCAGCCCGCCCAGCAGTCCGGCGAGCGACGCCCACACGTCGAAGCGGTGGGGCCGGGGGAGTCGTAGGGCCATGACCCCATCCAACACGCTGCGCGCGGCCGTCGCCTGATGCCCGAGAACGTTCCTCGGGGCCGCTGGACTGCATCTTTCGATGTACGGGCGGTTCGTCAGCGGCGACGACGCCGGCGGCCGGTGCGCACGGGAGCCTGAAAGGGTGACCGAGAGGAGCGAACCGTGATCGTCGCCTTGATCGCCGCCTGTGAGATCGGCTTCTGGGTGCTGCTGGCCGCCGGACTGGCCTTCCGCTACCTGCTGAGAATGCCGCGCACCGGGCTGGCGCTGCTGCTGTGCGAGCCGCTGCTGGAGGTCGTCCTGCTGGTCGCCACCGCGGTCGACCTCAGGAACGGCGCCGAGCCGGGCCGGGCGCACGGCCTGGCCGCGCTGTACATCGGCTACACCGTCGGACACGGCCACCGCACCGTGAAGTGGCTGGACGGCCATGCCGCCCACCGCTTCGGCGGCGCCCCGAAGCCGGCCGGGCCGCCGCGCTACGGCACGGCCCGGGCCCGGTACGAGACGAAGCTGTGGCTGGGCACGGTGGCGGGTGTCGCCGTGGCCGTCGCGCTGCTCCAGCTCGCCATCTGGTACGTCGGTGACGCGAGCCGTACCGGCACGCTGGAGGACTGGCGTCTCGCCGCCCCGCGCATCGCGGGGATCCACGGACTGGTGGCGCTGGCCTACTGGATCTGGCCGAAGAAGGACCCGGCGGGGAAGTCCCGGGCCGGGACGGACGTCGACAAGGAGCGTGTGGGCCGATGAACCGGGCGTCCGGGAATCTCCTCGCGGGGGCCGCCGTGCTGGTGGCGGGCCTGGGATTGTGGCTGTTCGCCGGGGGAGTGGACCTGCCGCTGGTCACCCCCGCCAAGGTGGGGGTGGTGATGATGTGCGCCGGCGGTGCGGAGGTCCTGCTGGGTCTGTACCGGGCCGCGCGGGCCTCGGCCGGGTCCCGGTAGCAGGGCTCAGCGCTCCCCGCCCGGCACCCACAGCACGTCGCCGGTCTCCTTGTTGGCGATGCGCGCCAGGATGAACAGGAGGTCGGAGAGGCGGTTGAGGTAGGTGGCGGTGAGGGCGTTCATCGTGTCGCCGTGCGCTTCCAGCGCGGCCCACGTGGAGCGCTCCGCGCGGCGGACCACCGTGCACGCCTGGTGGAGCAGGGCGGCGCCCGCCGTCCCGCCCGGCAGGATGAAGGAGCGGAGCTTCTCCAGCTGCTCGTTGAAACGGTCGCAGTCCGCCTCCAGCCGGTCCACGTAGAACTGTTCGACCCGCAGCGGCGGGTACTCCGGGTTCTCCACGACCGGCGTCGACAGGTCGGCGCCCACGTCGAACAGGTCGTTCTGGACGCGGGTGAGGACCTCGACGACCTCCGCCTCCAGGCCCCCCAGGGCGATCGCCGTGCCGATCACCGCGTTCGCCTCGTTGGCGTCGGCGTAGGCGGCGATGCGCAGGTCGGTCTTGGGGACCCGGCTCATGTCGCCCAGGTTCGTGGTGCCCTTGTCACCGGTCCTGGTGTAAATACGCGTCAGATTGACCATGCGGCCAAGCCTAGTTGCGCTCGGGCGCGGACGGCACGGCGGGCGGACCCCGGTGCGGGCCCGCCCGCCGTGCCCGCCGTGCCCGCCGTGCGGCGTAGGGACGTCGGACCGGTCCGGTCAGATCCCGCAGGTGGGCGCCGACCAGTACGGCGACGGGTCGTGGGCCACGTGGACGTGGTCGTTGTGGCCGGGGTAGCCGGGGCCGAGGATCTCCGAGAAGCCGTGGGTCCTGCTCTGCTTGGCGAGGGTGCAGAAGCTCGGGGAGCCGACCAGGTCGGCCGCGTCTCCGTAGAGGTGACGGCTGGTCGAGGAGCCGCCGACCGCGTTGTTGCAGGCGTAGGACCGGAAGCCGCTGGAGATGTTGATCGGCACGTCACCGAGCTGGCGCCGCATGGCCTCCAGCTTCCACATGGTCTTCAGGGCGTTCGCCCTGGCGGTGGCCGCCGGGACCGCGCCGCCCGACCAGGTGGAGTTGCACTTGTTGAGTTCGGCGTAGGTGAAGTGGACCGGCGTGCAGTCGGAGTCCTGGAGCGCGTAGATCCTGCTGGTCCGGCCACGCCGTCCGCGGTCAGCCCGTAGGCCGCCTGGAACTTCTTGACGGCGGCGGTGGTGCGGGCGCCGTACCGGCCGTCGTAGGAGAGCCGTTCGCCCGAGGTCACCCAGCCCGCGACCCGGATCTGCAGCTGGGTCACATCGTTGCCGGAGGAGCCCTGGGACAGGGTGCGGTTCCAGGTGTAGCAGTCGTCGGCGTGCGCCGTTCCCGCGGTGACACTCACACCGAGGACCGTGCCAGTCATGATCATGACAAAGGAGAGAAGGGTTCGTGCCGCGCGTCTGAGCATGGTGGCCTCCCGGCCGTCGGTCGCTGGATGGGGCGGTGCCGCCGGCCGGACGGCGACCGCCGACCAGCGTGCGCCACGCAGCTACGCGCGTCAACAACGTGTCGGTGAATGACCGGAGTTGGCGGCGGGGAGATCCGGTGAGCGAACCCTGCCGTCCGTCACCGGCCGGGAGTCCCGCCGGAGTCGGGGGCGGTACGGTCCTCGGCGTGATCGGTGTCTCACGGCGTGAGACGTGACACGCATTACTAACCCCTCACACATCCACTCGCGGACGCTAATGTCCGCGAGTGACAGACATGAACAGTGTGTGAGCGTTTCGAAGGGGAGTCGCACAGTGGCACGGAAGCTCGCCGTCATCGGGGCCGGCCTCATGGGGTCCGGAATCGCCCAGGTCTCCGCCCAGGCGGGCTGGGACGTCGTGCTGCGCGACGTCACCGACGAGGCGCTCGCGCGAGGCACCGACGGGATCAAGTCGTCGTACGACAAGTTCGTGAGCAAGGGCAGACTCGAGGCCCACGACGCCGACGCGGCCCTCGCCCGGATCACCGCGACCACCGACCTGGACGCCTGCGCCGACGCGGACGTCGTGGTCGAGGCGGTCTTCGAGAAGCTCGAGGTCAAGCACGAGATCTTCAGCGCCCTGGACGGGATCGTGCGCGACGACACCGTCCTCGCCTCCAACACCTCCGCCATCCCGATCACCAAGATCGCGGCGGCGACGCGGCGCCCGGAGCGGGTCGTCGGCGTCCACTTCTTCTCGCCGGTGCCGATGATGCAGCTGTGCGAACTGGTCCGCGGCTACAAGACCAGCGACGAAACCCTCGCCACCGCCAGGGAGTTCGCCGAGTCCGTCGGCAAGACCTGCATCGTGGTCAACCGCGACGTGGCCGGCTTCGTGACCACCCGCCTCATCTCCGCCCTCGTCGTCGAGGCCGCGAAGCTCCACGAGTCGGGCGTGGCGAGCGCCGAGGACATCGACCTGGCCTGCAAGCTGGGCTTCGGCCACGCCATGGGGCCGCTGGCCACCGCCGACCTGACCGGCGTGGACATCCTGCTGCACGCCACCAGCAACATCTACACCGAGTCCCAGGACGAGAAGTTCGCCGCCCCCGAGCTGATGCGCCGGATGGTTGACGCCGGTGACATCGGTCGGAAGAGCGGGCAGGGCTTCTACACGTACTGATCAACCCGAACCCCCGGCCCGGTCACACGCCGGGGTGAATTCGGTATCGGTTCGCTTACACGGGGCAACCTCCGCAGGCTCCACACAGTCAGAGGTTGCATCACCGTCATGACCGAACGTGGAGCACGAGACGCACGCACCGGGGAGCGCATATGCACATCAGGGGCGACCACGCCGAGCTGGTCGTCGGGGGCCGCCTCGACGTCCGCAGCGCGGCGGACGCCCGTACGGTCCTGCACGCGGCCGTCGACGACGGAGTCGGTGACCTGCTGCTGGACCTGTCCGAACTGGACTCCTGGGACGCCACCGGACTCGGCGTGATCATGGGAGCCCACCGACGGGCCGGCCGCTGCGGCCGGCGCCTGGTGCTGCGCGACGTACCGCCGCAGATGCAGCGTCTGTTGGTGGCCACCCGACTGCACCGGATCCTGGCGATCGAAGGAGGCATCGGGGTGGACACGCTGCCCCGTGTATGAGGTGCGGGACGGGACCTGCCGGACGGGCAGAGCCGGACGGGCGGGCGGGCGGACCCGGGCCGACCTCGGCGAACGGTGCGGCGCGCGCACAATCCTCACGAGACCGTGACGTCCCGGACCGCCCGGGACCCCGGGCTGTCGTAGATACTGAGCGAAGGTTTAGGGTTCGGCTACCCGCCGCCTTGCAACCCTCGAGCGGGACCGGACCAGAAGCGACAGCGCGGTGTGCAGCGACGCCGGGAGTCCGAGGACAGGACCCAGGCACACAACGCTTTTGGGGGGCTAGGACCTATGGACCCGAACAATCCGGGACCCGAGGAGTACGGTCGCGACGGTGACGGGCACGCGCCCCGCCAGCGGCCGCCCAGGGATCCCCTCACATCCGAATTCGGACAGCACGCGCCCGCGCTCGCGCGCACGGTGCAGCTCGTCTCCGGCGACTTCCTGCTCACCGTCAACCCCGTCGACGGCAGCGAGATAGAGCCCTGCCCGCCCGCCGGGCGGCCCGCCCGCCCGGCGAAGCTGACGGAGGCCGAGCGCGCCGGGACCGCCCGTGCCGCGAAGCCGCCCGTCCCGCCGGGACCCGCGCAGGCCGAGCTGCCGCTGCTGGCCCGCCGGGACGAGCGCGAGAAGCTGGTCCGGCTGCTCGCCCGCGGCCGCTCCGTGCTCCTCACCGGGCCCGCGGGCTCCGGCCGCACCCGGCTGCTCGACACCGTCGCCGAGGACTGCGCGGACCTCGCCCCCGACGGCGTCGTGCGCATCAACGGCCACGGCCGCAGCACCGACGACCTGCTGTACGACCTCTTCTACGCCGTTCACGGCGCGCCCCTGCACCG
Source organism: Streptomyces sp. NPDC058632 (assembly GCF_042717095.1). Taxonomy (NCBI): domain Bacteria; kingdom Bacillati; phylum Actinomycetota; class Actinomycetes; order Kitasatosporales; family Streptomycetaceae; genus Streptomyces; species Streptomyces sp. NPDC058632. The sequence continues at coordinate 56,318 of NZ_JBHXQZ010000010.1, forward strand.
CCCCGGCCGGGACGAACTGGCCGACTGCCTGCGGGAGGTCGGCGCGGTCGTCGTCCTCGACGACCTCGGGTTCGGCGGGGCCGCCCTGGACGAACTGCTGGACGCCACCCCCGAGTGCGCCTTCCTGCTCGGCGCCACACCGGACGTGCCCGCCCCGTCCGCCGACTCCGGTGTCGAGGAGATCGCCCTCGACGGCCTCGACCGCGCGGCCGGCCTGGAACTGCTGGAGCACGCCGTCGGCCGGCGCCTCACCGAGGACGAGTCGAACTGGGCCGGTGACCTCTGGTTCGAGTCCGAGGGCCTGCCGCTGCGTTTCGTCCAGGCCGGCGCCCTGCTGCGGCAGCGCGACCGGCTGCGCGTCGGCACCAGCGCCGTCGACGAGTTCGGCGTCTTCGAGGACACCCCGCCCGAGGACCTGCCCGAGGACGCCGTCGAGGGCGTCGAGATCCCGCTGCCCTCGCTCGGCGAGGCGGCCGCCCCCGCCCCGCTGCTCGCCTCCCGGCTCAGCACCTCCGCCCGCGCCACCCTGAGGTTCGCCGTCGCGCTCGGCGGTGAACTCCCGCACCAGGCACACCTGCCCGCGCTGGTCGGCGACACCCACGCCGACGCCGCGCTCGGTGAACTGGCCGCGTGCGGACTGATCTCCGCCGTCGGCTCCCGCTACCGGCTCGCCGCCGGTGTGCCGGCCCAGCTGGAGGCCGCCGGGTACACCGACGAGGCCGAGGCGCAGGCACGTACCGCCGCCCAGCACTACGCCTGGTGGACCGGGCACCCCTCCGTCACCCCGGAGCGGGTCTGCGCCGAGGCCGACGCCGTGCTCGCCGCGCTCGGCCTGCTGTCTCCGCCCGCCTCGTCCGGCGGCGAGGGCGAGCCCAGCACCGCCGTGCAGCTCGCCCGCTCCGCCGCACCCGCGTTCGCCGCGGGCCTGTACTGGAGCGCCTGGGAGCGGGCGCTGCGGGCCGGCGCGGAGGCCGCCCGGCTCGCCGGGGACGTGGCGGAGGAGGCCTACTTCCACCACGAGCTCGGCATCCACGCCCTGTGCACCGGCGACCTCGACCGTGCCCGCGCCGAGCTGGAGGCCTCCGTCGCCCTGCGCGGCGCCCTCGCGGACAAGCGCGGCACCGTCGCCGGACGCCGCGCGCTGGCCCTGGTCGCCGACCGCTCCGGCATCCCGATGACGCCGACCGCGGGGGAGGAGGTGCCCGACGCCCACTTCGAGGAGTCGGTGTCGCCGCCCCGCGGGGTGCCGACGGCCTTCCCGGAGCTCCAGCCGCCCGCCGACACCGGGCTGGTCGTCCACCGCACCGTGCCCGTGCCGGGGCCCGCGCCCGGTTACAAGGCGGCCGGCGGCCTGAAGGGCATGGCCAGGCGCAACCTGGTGGCGGCCGGCGCGGGCGCGCTGCTCGTGGCCGTGCTGGGCACGGTGGTCACCCTCGGAGCCACCTCGGAGAACGAGGTGGGCACCCCGTCGGAGAACGTCGGTGTCAACCCGTCCGCGAGCCAGGGCGTCGACGACGGCAGCCTGGGCGCCGACCCGCGTGCCGACGAGAACGGCGACACCGGTGACGCCACCAGCCGGCCGACCGACCCCGGCCCGGACGGCACCCTCGGCACCTCGGACGACCCGACGCCGACGGCCACCGGGTCGGGCGAGCCCTCGGACGACCCGAGCGACACGACGGAACCGGACGACCCGACGACCGGCACCGGTCCGACGACGCCCACCGAGCCGCCGGAGTCGTCCGTCGAGCCGTCGGACTCCGACAAGCCGACGGATCCCTCGGACGACCCGACGGAACCCAGTGAGGAGCCGACCGAGGAGCCGACCGAGCCGACCGAGCCGGCCGAGCCCACCGAGGAGCCCTCGTCGCCCGAGACGTCCAACTCGGCGAGCGGCCCCGCCCCCTCCACTCCGGCCGAGACGGCGTCGGAGGCGAGCGGTCCGGCGAGCGCCCCGCAGAGCAGCGACGCGGGCACGCCCGGCAACTCCGGGACGACGGTGATCTGACGGACGTCACCGCGCGGCGAAGGGCCGGATTCCTCTCCTGAACCCGAGGAGAGGAATCCGGCCCTTCGCATATGCCGTGGTGACGTGACGGCGGGCACCGCGGCGACGGGCACCGCGGCGACGGTCAGAACAGGCGCAGCTTGTCGTCCTCGATGCCCCGCATCGCGTTGTAGTCGAGGACCTGGCAGCCGATGCCCCGGTCGGTGGCGAGCACCCGGGCCTGCGGCTTGATCTCCTGGGCGGCGAACACACCGCGCACCGGGGCGAGATGCGGATCGCGGTTCAACAGCTCCAGATAGCGCGTGAGTTGCTCCACGCCGTCGATCTCACCGCGCCGCTTGATCTCCACTGCGACGGTCTGTCCCTCGGCGTCGCGGCAGAGGATGTCGACCGGGCCGATGGCGGTCATGTACTCGCGGCGGATGAGGGTGTAGCCCTCGCCGAGCGTCTCGATGCGGTCCGCCAGCAATTCCTGGAGGTGCGCTTCCACGCCGTCCTTGATCAGGCCGGGATCGACGCCCAGTTCGTGCGAGGAGTCGTGCAGGACCTCCTCCATCGTGATGATGAGTTTCTCGCCCGCCTTGTTGACGACGGTCCAGATCCCCTCCTCGTCGCCGGTGCCCTCCTTGAGGGCACAGGGCGGCGACATCCAGTTCAAGGGCTTGTAGGCCCGGTCGTCGGCATGGATGGACACGCTGCCGTCCGCCTTGACCAGGATCAGACGGGGTGCCGAGGGCAGGTGCGCGGTGAGCCGCCCGGCGTAGTCCACGGAGCAGCGGGCAATGACGAGACGCATGGTCGGCAACGCTACTCGACGGGCCGGGGTCGATGCGATTCGCCCTCACGGGCACCCCGCCGACGCACCCGCGCACAGCACCGCGGCAGATCCCGCACGGCTCCCGCACGGCTCCCGCACGGCTCCCGCACGGCTCCCGCACGGCTCCCGCACGGCTCCCGCACGGCTCCCGCCACCGACTCCCGAGAGCCCCTCCAGGCCCACGCGGCGCGTCCCGTATCTCCTGGAAAACGCGTGTTCGCCGATGGCCGATTACCGGCCCACAGGAAGTCCCGCATCCGGGGATTCGCCTGGTGCGGTCATGGTCCGTTGCTTACGGTATTGAACGGGAGGTCGCGAGGTGTGTACGCAGCGTGTCCACATGTGCGAGCTCCCGTATCTGTCAGGCAACCCCCGCGCCGCGGGGGTGCGAGAGGAGAACCCATGTCGCTCGACGTCTCACCGGCCCTACTCGAACAGGCCGAGCGAGGCGAGGTCGACGAAGCTGACTTCGTCGACTGCGTCCGGACCTCCCTGCCCTACGCATGGGAGATGATCAGCTCCCTGGTGGCCCAGCTGAAGGTCGACGGCGGAGAGTTCGCCGACAACCAGACGCCCCCGCCGGACGAGCAGGCGCGCGGTCAGCTGCTGCGTGCGCTCGCGAGTGACGCGATACGCGGCGCCCTGCAGCGGCACTTCGGTGTCCGGCTGGCCTTCCAGAACTGCCACCGGGTGGCTGTGTTCCCGCTGGACTCCTCGGTCGACGACAGGCTGGCCAAGTTCACCTCGGTCCGCGGTCAGCTGCTGAACCAGTCACCGGAACTGCGCGACTGCTGACGCGCCACGTCGGTCGCTTGCCGCTCCGTACGCGGGAGGTGCGGTTTTTCGTACCGGGCGGCAAGCCACTGTCTGACCCCCGGCTCGTTCAGGGCCTGTCGGCGAGTTGGGGGATCACCTCGCAGCCGAGCCGCCGCACGGTCTCCTCGGTCGCCGCGAGGTCGCCGGAACCCTCGACGAGCAGCGCGAACCGGGAAATGCCGGTCCGCTCCCCGGTCGCGGCGAGCCGGTCCGCGCACAGCCGCGGGGTGCCCACCGGGTGCAGCCCGCAGAGCAGTTCGGTGTAGGCCAGCGGGTCACGCATCCGCCGCCGGCGGCCGTCCACGGTGACATGGGCCCCGAGCCCCTGCCGCAGCCAGCCCGGCATCGCCTTCAGCAGCACCTCCGCCGCGTCGGTGCGCCGGTCGGCGATCTGGCAGACACCGGCCGACACATGGGACGCGCGGCGGATCTCCGGCTCAGGCCGCCCGCACGCGCGCGCGTGCCGCGCCCACAGGGCGACCATCTCGGCCTTCTCCTCGTCCCCGACATGCATGCCGAGCAGCATCGGCAGCCCGCGCTCGGCGGCGAGCCGCACGCTCGCCGGGGAGGTGCAGGCGAGCACGACCTCGGGGCCCGCGGCCTCGGTGAGGGCCTCCGACGGGCGTGGCACGACGGGCACTTCACGGAAGCGGTACCGCTCCCCGTCGGCCGCGACGGACGGCTCGCGCAGCCAGCGCACCAGCAGGTCGAGCGATTCCGGGAACCCCTGCTCGTACGCCTTCAGGCCGGCGCCGAACACCTCCAGGTCGACCCACGGCCCGCCGCGCCCGACGCCCAGCGAGAACCGGCCGCCGCTGGTGACGTGCAGCAGCGCGGCCTGCTCGCCGAGCGCCACCGGGTGGACGGTGGGCAGCACGCTCACCGCCGTACCGACACGGATGCGGCGGGTGCGGCCGAGCAGTAACGCCGCCAGGGTGATCGCCGAGGGACAGGTGCCGTACGGCACGAAGTGGTGCTCGCCCAGCCAGACCGCGTCCAGCCCCGCCTCCTCCGCCAGTTCGGCGGAACGGACCGCCCGGTGCAGCGCCTCCCCTTCGCCCTGCCCGGGGAACCGGGCGCCCAACACGAAACTTCCAACGCGCATTGCTTTCCTGCTTCCTCGGCTCCGACACGGAAGCTCCCCCGCAGGGCATAACCGTCTGACACGTGCCGAGGACACGGCCGGGAGGGGGAATGCGCTGATTGTCTACAGAATGGGCGGTTCGGGAGCCGGTGTTGTGCCGCCGTGAAGGGAGGCTTGTGATGATTGGTTCCGTACACGCACCCGGCTCCGCCCCGCGTAGGCTGGACGCGGTCCCTGCATCCTGTATAGCCCCGTGAGGTGTCCTGTGTCCCCGCGTCGCAACCGAGCGAAGGGAGCCGGTTCGTCCGGCTGGAGCGCCGAGGACGACCGGGCCGGGCGCTACGGCGGCTGGCAGTCCGCCGAGAGCTGGCAGGGCGAGGAGTGGAACGTACGGCACGTGGCGGGGGCCGGCGCCCAGGGCAAGGCGTACCGCTGTCCCGGCTGCGACCAGTTGATCCCGGGCGGGGTGCCGCACGTGGTGGCCTGGCCGGACCACTCGGGGGTCGACGAACGCCGGCACTGGCACAAGTCCTGCTGGAACGCCAAGGACCGCCGCACCACGCGGGTGCAGCGGTCCCGTAACGCGCCGAGGTTCTGAGACCCTAGACGTCCCGCCTTCCGAGGAGGGTGAAGGCGCCGCCCAAGACCACGGCCGTGAGGCCGAGCATGATCCACAGTGGGTCCCAGCCGGACGGGCCGGACGTGCTGAGGGAGTTGGCGTAGAAGATGCTCAGCTGGTTCGGGATGGAGTACTCGAACAGCGCGGTGCGCACGTCCTCCAGAGACGAGGCGAACATGAACATCGCGATCACCAGCGGGGCGAGCACGGCGCCGATCATGAGGGTGATGGCGCCCGCCGAGTGCCGGACGATCGAGCCGACGGCCAGCGAGAGCGTCCCGAGCAGCGCGATGTAGAGCGAGATGCCGACGGTGGCCTTCAGCCACTCGCCTCCGGTGGGTTCGCTTACGTTGTTGCCCTCCAGCATCGCCACGTGCAGGAAGGCGACGACCGTCACGGACACCAGCGCGACCACGAAGGCGATCAGGAAGAACACCAGGGCCTTCGCCGCGAGCACCCGGCCGCGCGAGGGGCAGGCGACCATGGTGGTGCGGATCATGCCGGTGCCGTACTCCGAGGCGGTGGTCAGCACGCCCAGCGTGATGATGCACATGATGCCCAGGAGCAGCCCGAAGAAGCCCATGGACAGTGCGTTCTCACCGCCGAGGTCCGGGTCGGTGCTCGCCACCACCACACCGGTCAGCAGGCCGATGCCGACGACGAGGAGCACGAACACACCCAGCGTCCACATCGTGGAGCGCACCGACTTGATCTTCGTCCACTCGGAGGCGAGCGCATGCCCGAAGTGGGTGCGCACGACCGGGATCGGCGAGGTGTAACCGGGGTACGGGGATCCGGGCGCAGCCGTCTGCCATGCGGGCGCGGCCTGCTGCGTCGGGGGCTGGGGCGTGCTCATCGGGCGTCCTCGGGCTTGGTCACGTCGGAGCCGGCCGGGCCGACCGGGGCAGCGGGGGCGGCGGGGGCGGCCGACGGGGGAGCGGCCGGGGCGGCGCCCGGGCCGGGCTGCGGGACGGGCCGGGCGTACGGGTTGGCCACCGGCGCGCCCGGGGCCGCTCCAGGGCCGCCCGGAGCGACGTACGGGCCCGCGGGGGCCTGCGGCGCGCCCGGCGCCGCCGCGAACTGCTGACCGCCCTGCTGGGGCGGCGGCGGGGCGTACCAGCCGGGCTGGCCCTGACCCGGCACGGCTACCGGCGGCTGCGCGCCCGGCGGGAGCGGTTCCCGGAACCCCTCCTTCTGGTCGGTGGTCGAGCGGTAGTCGACCACGCCCTGCGTCATCCGCATGTACGCCTCCTCCAGCGAGGCCTGGTGCGGGGACAGCTCCCACAGCCGTACGCCGGCCTCGTGGGCGATGTCGCTCAGGCGGGGCAGCGGCAGCCCCATCACCCGCAGCGCGCCGTCCTGCTCGGGCAGTACGTGGCCGCCCGCCTCGGTGAGCGCGACGGACAGCTTCTCGCGCTGCTGCGGTTCGCTGTCCGGGGTGCGCACCCGGGCGAAGTCGGCGGAGTTCGCGGAGATGAAGTCCTTCACGCTCATGTCGGACAGCAGCTGCCCCCGCCCGATCACGATGAGGTGGTCGGCGGTCAGCGCCATCTCGCTCATCAGGTGGGAGGAGACGAAGACCGTGCGGCCCTCCGCGGCGAGCGTCTTCATCAGGTTGCGCACCCAGAGGATGCCCTCGGGGTCGAGGCCGTTGACCGGCTCGTCGAAGAGCAGCACCTGGGGGTCGCCGAGCAGCGCGGCGGCGATGCCGAGCCGCTGGCCCATGCCCAGGGAGAAGCCCTTGGAACGCCGCCGTGCCACCTCGTGCAGCCCGACCACGCCCAGCACCTCGTCGACGCGGCGGGCCGGGATGCCGGACAGCTGGGCCAGGCTCAGCAGGTGGCTGCGGGCGGACCGGCCGCCGTGCACCGCCTTGGCGTCCAGCAGGGCGCCGACCTTCCGGGCGGCGTTGGGCAGCCTGCGGTAGGGATAGCCGCCGATCGTGACATGGCCCGCGGTGGGGTTGTCGAGACCGAGGATCATCCGCATCGTCGTCGACTTGCCCGAACCGTTGGGTCCGAGGAAGCCGGTGACGGCGCCGGGCCGCACCTGGAAGGAAAGGTTGTACACAGCGGTTTTGTCGCCGTACCGCTTGGTCAGGCCGACTGCCTCGATCATGCTCCGCCCCATCGAGAGGTTCAGGACAACGGGGGCGCACACCCCCGTAAGGGTTAGGAGGATATCGAGAGGCTGACGGTTCCGCCCAAGGCGAGGTAAAAACCGGCCCGTCCTCCGCCGCCTCACGGGGCCTGTCCGGTGGATCACGGCGCGGACGCGGGGCCCGGCACGCCTTTCCGCCGCGTTGCCGTCGGTCGCCGGCCCCCGACTCCCGGCTTCTCCCCGTGGGCGCGAGGGACCCCCGTCGTGTCGACTCCCTCCTCCGCCTCGCGGTCTCCTCCGCCTCGCGGTCTCCTCCGCCTGGCCGTCGCACACACCGGACCCCGCTCGGCCCAGCCGGAAAGGTGCCGCCGGCCACCTCCGGCCCGATCCGCCGGACAGGCCCTACGCGTCGCGCTTCTTCAGCAGCAGGTAGCCGCCGGCGAGCGCCGCGATCACCCACAGCACCATGATGCCGAGTCCGCCCCAGGGGCCGTACGGGGTGTCGTCGTCGAGCGGCGTGACCACCTGCATGATCTTGCCGCCGGCCTGGTCCGGCAGGAACCGGCCGATCTTCCTCGTCGCGGGAACGTTGCCCAGGATGCCGGAGATCAGGAAGAAGAACGGCATCAGGATGCCCAGCGACAGCATCGGGGAGCGCAGCATCGTGGCGACGCCCATGGAGAACACCGCGATCAGCGTCATGTACAGGCCGCCGCCGATCACGGCCCGCAGTACGCCCTCGTCGCCCAGGGACGCCTTGTGCTCGCCGAGCATCGCCTGCCCGAGGAAGAAGGCGGCGAAGCTGGTGGCCATGCTCACCACGAGGGCGAGCGCGGTCGCCACGCCGAGCTTGCCGGCCAGGAAGCCGCCCCGCTGCGGCACGGCCGCCAGCGAGGTGCGGATCATGCCGGTGCTGTACTCGTTCGACACCACCAGCACCCCGAACACGATCATCGCGAGCTGACCGAGACTCATCCCCGCGAAGCTGATGAGCGTCGGGTCGAAGGAGAGCCGGTCCCGGGCGTTCATGGTGTCGAACCCGTTCGCCGACAGGGCCGAGATCAGCATGCCGAGCGCGATGGTGACGACCACCGCCAGGGAGAGCGTCCACACGGTGGACGCCACCGACCGGATCTTGGTCCATTCGGACCGGATGACCTGTGCCGCCGCCATGCTCAGCCCTTCTTCCGGCCGTCGCCCCACTGCTGCCCGTCGCCCCACTGCTGCGGGGGCGCGGGCGCGTCGGAGTGCGCGTGGTACTCCACCGACTCCGCGGTCAACCGCATGAACGCCTCCTCCAGGGAGGCCCGCTGCGGGCTCAGCTCGTGCAGCACCAGCTGGTGCCGGGCCGCCAGCTCCCCGATCCGCTCCGCCCCGGTGCCGTCCGCCTCCAGCGCCCCGCCGCTCTCCACGACCGTGACACCGGCCTCGTGCAGCACGTCCAGCAGCCGCTCCCGCTGCGGGGAACGGATCCGGACGTAAGCACGGGAGTTGTGCGCGATGAAATCGGCCATGGAGGTGTCGGCGAGCAGCCGGCCCTGCCCGATGACGACGAGGTGGTCGGCGGTCAGCGCCATCTCGCTCATCAGGTGGGAGGAGACGAAGACCGTGCGGCCCTGCGCGGCGAGCGTCTTCATCAGGGTGCGGATCCAGTGGATGCCCTCGGGGTCGAGCCCGTTGACCGGCTCGTCGAACATCAGGATGCGCGGGTCGCCGAGCAGCGCGCCGGCGATGCCGAGCCGCTGGCCCATGCCGAGCGAGAACCCCTTGGCCTTCTTCCCCGCCACCGACGACAGCCCCACCGTGTCCAGCACCTCGTGCACCCGTCGCCGGGGGATGCCGTTGCTCTGGGCGAGGCACAGCAGATGGTTGAAGGCGCTGCGGCCGCCGTGCACGGCCTTGGCGTCGAGCAGGGCGCCGATGTACTTCAGCGGGTCCTTGAGCCCGTCGTAGTGCTTGCCGTCGATCCGGACGTCACCGGCGGTGGGCCGGTCCAGGCCCAGCATCATCCGCATGGTGGTGGACTTGCCCGCGCCGTTGGGGCCGAGGAAGCCCGTGACGATGCCCGGTCCGACGGTGAACGTCAGGTTGTTGACCGCCACCTTCTCGCCGTACCGCTTGGTCAGCCCCTCGAGCTCGATCATGCGGCAACGCTAGAACGGGACAAAGCCCTCTGCCACCTCAGTGGCAGAGGGCCTCACCGATGTTCAACCACGGTCTTCCGGCCAGTAACCGGAACCCCTGGCTACCGCGTCTGCTGGGCCGGGACCCCGCGGGAGGCGGGCTCCTCCTCGGCCGGCGAACCGGCCGCGGCCACCGCGGCGCCCGTGAGCGTCGCCAGCATCTCGCGGACGTTGGTCAGCTGGGCGTTGATGGAGTCGCGGCGGTTGGTCAGCGCCGCCAGCTCCCGCTCGGATTCCGAACGGATCCGGTCGGCCTTGGCGTTGGCGTCGGCCACGATGTCCTCGGCCTGGCGCTGGGCGGTCTCCACCGTCTGGCGGGCCCGGCGCTCGGCGTCCGTGCGCAGCTTCTCGGCCTCCAGGCGCAGCTGCTCCGCCCGGTGCTCGATCTCGGCCAGACGCTTCTCGGCCTTGGCCTGACGCGACGCCAGGTCGCGCTCGGACTGTTCGCGGCGCTTGGCGAGGTTCGTCTCGAAGTCGGCGGCGGCCTGCGCGGCCTTCGCACGGGTCTCCTCGAAGAGGGCGTCCGCCTCCTCGCGCTTGGACTGGGCGTCCCTCTGGGCGTCCGACCGCAGCTGCGCGGCCTCGCTCTGCGCCTTCTCGACGATCCGGACGCCGTCGTCCTCGGCCTTGGCCTTGCGCTCGGCGGAGTACGACTCCGCGTCGTTGCGCACCTGCTGGGCGGCGGACTCGGCGAGCTCGCGGTGCTGCTCGGCCGCGCGCCGAGCCTCCTCACGGAGGTCCTTCGCCTCCTCCTCGGCCAGGCGCAGGATCTTCTCCACCCGCGCGCCGAGCCCCGCGTACGACGGCTCGGCGTCGGTGACCTGGGCCTGGGCGTTCTGCGTCTCGAGGTGGAGCTCTTCGATGCGCTTTTCCAGAGCGGTGATGCGGGCGAGAGCGCTGTCACGGTCGGAGACGAGCTTGGAGATTCGTTCGTCCACCTGAGCGCGGTCGTATCCACGCCGCACAAGCTCGAAGCCGTAGGGGGAAGTGTCGCTCATGGGGTTCCTGTCGAATGAGACCGGTGAGGTGATAGGGGAATCCTAGGGGCCGAAGCGCTGTGTCATCGAGCGGATGCACGTTTGATACGGAGAATGACACCCCTTTTGAGTGGCCGCCCCCCGGAGTGCTTGCCAAGTTCATGCTCAAAACCCCTTACTGGCAAGGGATTTGACCTGTCAGTAAGGGATTTCACTCACCCTCGAAGGATTTTACCCGGTTCGTCACGAGAAGCCCTAACTGTCCGAAGACTTGCTCCGCTGGCCGGGCGTACCGGCCGCCGCGGCCGCCTTCACCCCGTTGTCCTTGCCGCCGCCAGGCGCCTCGAACGACTCCAGTGCCTCCAGGACGTCCTGCACGCGTGAGATCTCGACGTTGATGTCCTCGCGCCGCCGCACCAGGACCTCCAGCTCGCGCTTGCCCTCCTCGACCGTGGCCCGCGCCTCGCGGACCGCCTCGGCCTTCAGCTCCTCGGCCTCCTTGACCAGCGCGGCCTTCTTCTGCTCGGCCTCCTTCAGGAGACCCTCGGCCTTCTTCACCGCGGCGATACGCACCTTGCCCGCCTCGGAGTTGGCCTCGGACACGATCTCCTTGGCCTTCGCCTGCGCCTTGGCCAGCTGCTCCTCGGACGCCTTGATCAGCGCGTCGCAGCGGTCGCCGGTGGACTTCATCGTCTCGGACGCCTCACGGCGGGCCCGTTCGTGCAGCTCCTCGATCTCCCTGGTGATCCGGTCCCGCAGCTCCTCGGCACGCTCCCTGGTGCGGGTCGCGTCCCGGCGGGCCCCGATCAGCAGCTCGTCCGCGTCCGTACGGGACTTCTCCACCCGGGAGTTGCCCTCGACCGTCGCCTCGGAGACGAGCCGGTCCGCCTCGGCACGGGCAGCGCCGACCATCGAGTCGGCCTGGGCCTCCGCGTCCGCGGTGGTCTTCTGCGCCTGCTGCTGCGCCTCGGTGAGCAGCTTGTCCGCCTCGGCGGCGGTCTCCGTGATGAGGGTGTCGACCTGCTCGGCCGCCTCCGAACGCCGCTTGTTGGCGTCCTTGCGGGCCTCGTCGAGGGTGCGCTCGGCCTCCTCGCGCGCGGATGTCAGCATCCGGTCCGCCTCCCGCTCCGCGTCGGCCTTGAGCCGCGCGGAATCGGTACGGACCCGCTCCGCGTGCTGCTGCGCCGAACCGACCGTCTGGGACGCCTCGGCCCGCAGCCGCTCCGCGTCGCCGGACGCGTCCGCGATCAGCTTCTCGGCCTTGGCCACCGACTCCGTGCGCAGCCGGTCGGTCTCCGCGGCCGTCTCCGCGGTGAGCCGCTCCGCCTCGCCGCGCGCCTCGGTGATCAGGGTGTCCACCTGGGCCGCCGCGTCCGAACGGATCCGGTTGGCGTCCTCCCGGGCCTCGGCGCGGGTGCGCGCCGCGGTCTGCTCGGCCTCGGCGACCGCGTCCGACGCCTCCGTACGCATCCGCCGGGTGTGCTCGGAGACCTCCGAACGGACCCGCTCCGCCTCGGTGATCGCCTCGGACACCGTGCGCTCGGCGAGCGCCTTGGCGGCCTCCGTCTCCTCCTGCGCCTCGCGCCGCAGCCGGCCCGCGTCCTCGCCGGCCCGCTCCCGCTCCGCGTAGGCATCGGCCCGGACCCGCTCCGACTCCTCCTGCGCCTCGCGGCGCGTGCGGTCCGCCGTGTGCTCGGCGGCCTGGCGCAGCCCGGTGATCTCGTCCTGTGCCTGCTCGTGCAGCCCGGTGACCGAGTCCCGTACCTGCTGGGCGTGCTGCTCGGCCGCCGACACCATCTCGGTGGCGCGCCGGTCTGCCTCCCCGACCAGCCGTACGGCCTCGGCCTGTGCCTCCTCCACCCGCTTGCGGGCGGACGCCAGCAGTTCCTCGCTCTGCTCCCGGGCCCGTTCGCGTTCCTGGTCGGCCTCCGTGCGGGCCGCGCCCAGCAGCTGCTCGGCCTCGCGCCGGCGCCGGGCGGCCTCCTCCTGCGCGACCGCCAGCGTCTCCTGCGCCTCCGCGCCGAGCCGCTCGGCGGCGGCCAGTGCCTCGGCCCGCATCCGGTCGGCGCCGTCCTGCGCCTCCGACTTCAGCCGCTCCGCCTCCGCCGCGGCTTCCGACCGCAGCCGCACGGCCACGGACTCGCCCTCCGCGCGGGAGGCCGACGCGTCCGCCGCGGCCTCGTCGCGCAGCCGCTCCGCCTCCGCCTGTGCCTCCTGCCGGAGCGCACGGCCCCGCTCCGCCGCCTCGGTGCGCAGCCGCTCGGCCTCGTCCGCCGCCTCCCGGCGGATACGGGCCGCCTCCTCGCGGGCGTCGCTCAGCGCCTGCTCGGCCGAGGCGATCCGCTCCTCGGCCTCCGTGTGCAGCCGGGTCAGCTCCTCGGCGGCCTCCGCGCGGCGCGCGGCGACGGTCCGCTCGGCCTCCTCGTGGACCTCGCGCGCGGCCCGCTCGGCGTCCTCCTTGAGCGCGTCGGCCTGCTCGACGGCGTCCGCGCGGTGCCGCTCCGCCTCCTTGCGGGTGCGCTCCAGCGTCTCCTCGGCCTGCCGGCGCAGCGCCGTGGCGCGCTCTATGGCCTCGGTACGGACCTTCTCGCTGTCCGTCTGCGCGGTGGAACGCAGCTCGTCGGCGTCCGCCTTCGCCTTGGCCAGCAGCTCCTCGGCGGACCGGGCGGCCTCCTCGATCTGCGACACGGCCTGCTTACGGGCCTCCGCGCGGATCTTCTCGCCCTCGGCGACCGCGTCGGCGCGCAGGTGCTCGGCCTCGCCGCGCAGCCGGCGGGCCTCCTCCTGGAGCTCGACCGTCTTGGCCCGGTACTCCTTGGTGTCGTCCTTCGCCGCGCCCTTGAGCTGCGTGGCGATGTCGTGCGCCTCGGCCCGCAGCCGGTCCGCCTCGGCCTCGGCCTCCCGGCGGATCCGCACGGCCTCCTCGGCCGCCTCCCTGGTGGTCCGCTTGGCTTCCTCCGACGCCTTGTTGAGCACGTCCTCGGCGGTCCGGGCCGCCTTCGACAACTGGGTGGCGCTCTCCTCGGCGGTGAGCGTACGGGCCCTCTCGGAGGCCTCCGCGACGATCTTCTCCGCCTCCGCGCGGGCGTCGGCGACGATCTGCTCGGCGTCCGCCTTGGTGGTCTCGGCCTCCTTGGTGGCCTCGGTGACCAGCCGGGCGACCTGCTCCTTGGCCGTGCGCGTACGGGTCTCGTTGGCGGACTCGGCGGAGGCCAGCGCCTTCGACGCGGCCTCCTTCGCCTCGGCGAGCACCTTGTCCGCCTCGGCGCGGGCCGCGCGCAACGCCTCCTCGGCGTCCGTCATGCGCTGCTCGGCGGCCTTGGCGAGCTCCTGGGCCTCGCGGCGGGCGGACTCCGACTCGCTGGCCGTCGACGTCCGCAGCTGCTCGGCGTGGTCGGTGGCCTCCTGCGCCTGCGTGGAGGCGGCGTTCAGCAACCGCTCGGCGTCCGCGCGGGCCCGGCGCAGCGTCTGGTCGGCCTCCGTGCGGGCGGCCTCGGCCTCGCTGCGCAGCCGGTGACGGGCCTCGGCGGTCACCCGCTCGGCCTCCGCGCGGGCGGCTGCCAGGGCCTGCTCGGCCTCCGCGCGGGACTCGTCGAGGAGCCGGCGGGCCTGCTGCTCGGAACGGGCCCGCACCTGCTCGGCCCACGCCACGTTCTCGTTGACGTGCGACTCGACGGTCTGCCTGCGCTCCGCCAGCTCCTGGTCGAGCTGCTGGCGCCGGGTCACCGCCTCCTGGTGCAGCTCGGCCTGGAGCCGGGCCGCCTGCTCGGCGTGCTCCTGGAGGATCCGCTGGGTCTGCGCCCGGACCTGGCTCAGCTCGCGTTCGGCGTCCGCGCGGAGCTGGTCGGCCTGCACCTGCGCGTTGCGCAGCAGCTGCTCGGCCTGGTAGCCGAGGTCACCGCCCTCGTAGGCGGGCCGGGACATGATGGTGCGCCGCGCCTCGTGCAGCTTGGCGCGCAGCACCTCGACCTGGTAGCCGAGGTCGTCGGCGTGCTGGATCGCCTTTTCCCGCTCGGTCTTCAGCCGCTTCATCTCGGCTTCGAACCGAGAGAGGTGGTCGACGTCAGCCGCCGGATCTCGCTCCTGGCTCTCGTAGCCCCGCACTGCGCGGTCCCATCCGTCCCCTGGTCGCAACTCTGGCCGAGTCCCGTCCATCCGCCGAACGGGACCCCCGGGGAATGGTGTCAGATCAACGGAGGAACATGCGCCGCCGACCCCGCGCTCGCCCCCGAAACCCGGACCCCGGTACGTCCTGCTGTCAAGGCCGGCGACGCTCACCCGAACGGAGGCAGTCGTCACCCTTCTGACGGCAGGACCCGATCGCCCTGGATCGAGCGGCGACCGCACCCAACCCTACCGGCCCTTATGTACGTGGGTCAGTGCTCAGGTGACTCAACTGGCGCCGAAGTGACCAGTTCTGTCAGTACGCCATGGCAGTCCTTGGGGTGCAGGAAGGTGATTCGTGACCCCATGGAGCCGCGTCGGGGCTCTTCGTACAGGACACGTACCCCCTTGTCCTTGATCGCGGTGGCCTCGGCGTCGACGTCCGCCGTACCGAAAGCGATGTGGTGGACCCCCTCGCCGTTCTTCGCGAGCCACTTCGCGACGGTGGAGTCCTCCCGGGTCGGTTCCAGCAGCTGGAGGTAGGAGGCGCCTCCGTCCGAGGTCTCGTTGATCTTCAACATGGCCTCGCGCACGCCCTGCTCCTCGTTGACCTCGGAGTGGAACACCTCGAAGCCGTAGGTGGCCCGGTAGAACTCCACGGTCGCGTCGAGGTCGTGGCAGGCGATTCCGATGTGGTCGATTCGCGTCAGCATGGAATCAGTGGAGCGTTACCGGGGCGGTTACGCAACGTGCGCGCGATCACACCGACGGCCCGATGACGGGGCGGACCGCAGCTCAGTACATTCGAAGTAAACCCTCGTTCACTCCTCGGCTGTGCAGCCGGAAGGGGATCGCAGCTCATGGCTTCCGCATCTTCCGAAACGTCCGCACCATCCACATCGTCCGCGGCGAACGGCACGACGTCCGTCATCGTCGCGGGTGCCCGGACCCCGATGGGCCGGCTGCTCGGCTCGCTCACGTCCTTCTCCGGAGCCGACCTCGGCGGCTTCGCGATCAAGGCCGCCCTCGACCGTGCGGGGATCGGCGGCGACCAGGTCCAGTACGTGATCATGGGGCAGGTGCTCCAGGCCGGGGCAGGGCAGATCCCGGCGCGTCAGGCCGCCGCCAAGGCCGGCATCCCGATGAACGTCCCGGCGCTCACCGTCAACAAGGTGTGCCTGTCCGGCCTCGACGCGATCGCGCTGGCCGACCAGCTGATCCGGGCCGGCGAGTTCGACGTGGTCGTCGCCGGCGGCCAGGAGTCCATGACCAACGCCCCGCACCTGCTGCCGAAGTCCCGGGAGGGCTTCAAGTACGGCGCGGTCCAGATGATCGACGCCATGGCGTACGACGGTCTGACCGACTCCTTCGAGAACGTCGCCATGGGCGAGTCCACCGAGAAGCACAACACCCGCCTCGGCATCGGCCGCCCGGAGCAGGACGAGATCGCCGCCCTGTCCCACCAGCGGGCCGCCGCAGCGCAGAGGAACGGCATCTTCGAGGCGGAGATCACCCCCGTCGAGATCCCGCAGCGCAAGGGCGCCCCGGTCCTCTTCAGCCGGGACGAGGGCATCCGCGCCGACACCACCGCCGAGTCGCTGGGCAAGCTGCGCCCCGCCTTCGCCAAGGACGGCACGATCACCGCCGGTTCCTCCTCGCAGATCTCGGACGGTGCGGCGGCCGTGGTCGTGATGAGCAAGGCCAGGGCGCAGGAGCTGGGCCTCGAGTGGATCGCCGAGATCGGTGCCCACGGCAACGTGGCGGGACCCGACAACTCCCTGCAGTCGCAGCCGTCCAACGCGATCGCCCACGCCCTCAAGAAGGAGGGCCTCGAGGTGTCCGACCTGGACCTCGTCGAGATCAACGAGGCCTTCGCGGCGGTGGCCGTGCAGTCGATGAAGGACCTCGGAGTGTCCACGGAAAAGGTGAACGTCAACGGCGGTGCCATCGCCCTGGGGCACCCGATCGGGATGTCCGGCGCCCGGCTGGTGCTGCACCTGGCGCTGGAGCTGAAGCGGCGCGGCGGCGGCATCGGCGCGGCGGCGCTGTGCGGCGGCGGCGGGCAGGGTGACGCGCTGATCGTGCGGGTACCCAAGGCCTGAGCCGACCATCGTCCCTTTCGTCCGTAGGTCTCGACGGGTCTTACTTGTGAACGGAGCAGTGATGCAGGACGTCTCCACTCTGGTGGCACGGGCCAGGGAGGGCGCGCCGCGTGCCGTGGCCCGGCTGATCTCCCTGGTGGAGGGGGCGTCCCCGCAGCTGAGGGAGGTCATGGCGGCCCTGGCGCCGCTGACCGGCAACGCGTACGTGGTCGGTCTGACCGGTTCGCCGGGCGTCGGCAAGTCGACGTCCACCTCGGCGCTGGTGAGCGCGTACCGCAGGCAGGGCAAGCGGGTCGGCGTCCTGGCCGTCGACCCGTCCTCGCCGTTCTCCGGCGGCGCGCTGCTCGGCGACCGGGTCCGGATGTCGGAGCACGCATCCGACCCCGGCGTCTACATCCGTTCCATGGCGACCCGCGGTCACCTGGGTGGTCTCGCCTGGTCCGCGCCGCAGGCCATCCGCGTCCTGGACGCGGCCGGCTGCGACGTGGTCCTGGTGGAGACGGTCGGCGTCGGTCAGTCGGAGGTGGAGATCGCCTCCCAGGCCGACACGTCGGTGGTGCTCCTCGCGCCCGGCATGGGCGACGGGATCCAGGCGGCCAAGGCCGGAATCCTGGAGATCGGCGACGTCTACGTCGTCAACAAGGCCGACCGCGACGGCGCCGACGCCACCGCCCGCGAGCTGAACCACATGCTGGGCCTCGGTGAGTCCCGCGCCCCCGGTGACTGGCGGCCCCCGATCGTCAAGACCGTCGCCTCGCGCGGGGAGGGCGTCGACGAGGTCGTCGAGGCTCTGGAGAAGCACCGCGCGTGGATGGAGGAGCACGGGATCCTGGCGGAGCGCCGGCTGGCCCGCGCGGCCCGCGAGGTCGAGACGATCGCCGTCACGACCCTGCGGGAGCGCATCGGCGACCTGCACGGCGACCGGCGCCTGGGCGCGCTGGCGGAACGGATCATCGGCGGCGAGCTGGATCCGTACCGCGCGGCGGACGAACTGGTGGCGGGGCTGACGCGGGGCTGAGGCGGGGCCGGGCCGGCGGGGGACCACGTGAAGGGGGCGGTCCGGAGACCTGCTCATAACTCCGCTCAGCGGTCGTCGCGGCCGTCGGCACCGTTGTCGTCCCGGTCGTCCCGGTCGTCCCGGTCGTCACGGTCGTCCCGGCCGTCGTCGTCGCGGCCGTCCGAGTCGTCGTCCGCGGTGACCTTGCCGCTGTTCAGGCCGATCAGCACCTCCCGGTCGTCCCCGCCGTCGGTGACCGTCCCGACCTCCCAGCCCTTGGTGTCGTCGTCGTCCAGGTCCACCGACGTCACGGTGCCCTTGGCGGCCGCCGCCTTCGCGGCCTCCCCTGCCGTCACCGACGTGTCCTTCAGCGCGGCGCGCACTTCGGCGGTGTCGTCGTCATCGTCGTTGTCCCGCTCCGAGCCCAGGACCTTGCCGCTGCCCGGGTCGATCCACACGCTGTGCCGGGCGTCGCCGCCGCCGAGGATGTCGACCTCCCAGGCCGCCCTGCCGCGGTGGTCGTCGTCATCGTCGTCGTCCATCTCGACGGAGACCGCGGTGCCCGACCGGTGCTTCAGCGCGGCGGCGACGGCCTCGGCCGCGGTCACGTCGGCGGAGAGCGCCCGGGAGTCGTCGTCGTCCAGGTCCTCGCGGTCGTCGCGGTCGTCGTCACCGCCGTCGTCGTCGTGCCGGTCGTCCCGGTCGGCGTCGTTCCGGTCGTCGTCGTCCGATCCCCGCGTCTCCACCTGGTTCGTGGCCGTCGGCTCGTCGTCCCCCGAGACCGCGATGGCCGTCGCGGTGCCTCCACCGACCAGTGCCGCGGCGGTGACGACGGCGATCACGATGTTGCGCTTCATGTGGGTTCCTCCCCAGTCGCTGTGCTTTCGACGTCCTCAATCTCGCCGATCGATGCTGAGAGGAACCTGAAACCGCCTGAAGTGATCTTCAGGTTCGCTCTGCCACCCTGGACCGATGCGCCTGTTGATCGTGGAGGACGAGAAGCGGCTGGCCCTGTCCCTCGCGAAGGGTCTGACCGCCGAGGGATACGCCGTGGACGTCGTCCACGACGGCCGGGAGGGCCTGCACCGGGCCACGGAGGGCGCGTACGACCTCGTGATCCTCGACATCATGCTGCCCGGCCTCAACGGCTACCGCGTCTGCGCCGCCCTGCGCGCCGCCGGACACGACGTGCCGATCCTGATGCTCACCGCCAAGGACGGTGAGTACGACGAGGCCGAGGGCCTGGACACCGGCGCCGACGACTACCTCACCAAGCCGTTCTCCTACGTCGTCCTCGTCGCCCGGGTGAAGGCGCTGCTGCGCCGCCGGGGGCAGGGCGCCGGGGCCTCGCCGCTGCATGTGCTCGGGGACCTGAAGGTGGACACCGCCGCCCGCCGGGTCTTCCTGGCCGAGGACGAGGTGACGCTCACCGCCAAGGAGTTCTCCGTGCTCGAGCAGCTGGTGCTGCGGGCCGGCGAGGTGGTGTCCAAGCCGGAGATCCTGGAGCACGTCTGGGACTTCGCCTACGAGGGCGACCCGAACATCGTCGAGGTCTACGTCAGCGCCCTGCGCCGCAAGCTGCGCGCCGGGCTGATCCGGACCGTGCGCGGCGCCGGGTACCGGCTGGAGACCGCGCCATGACCCGCCTGTTCGGCTCGGTCCGCTCCCGGGCGACGCTCGGCGCCACCCTCGTGGTCGTGGTGGCCCTCGTGGTCACCGGTGCCGCGGTCCTGCAGGCGCTGCGCTCCAACCTGACCGCCGAGGCGGGCACCCAGGCGGAGCGCACGGCGCGGGCGGTCGCCGCCGAACTCGCCGCGCGGACCCCGTACGACCAGCTGTCCGGGCTGGACGGCGAGACCGGGCCCGTGCAGGTCGTCGACGGGGACGGGAACCTCGTCGCGGCCACCGAGGACCTGCGGTGGATCACCGGCACGACCACCGACCAGGTCGAGCCCCGCCCGTCGTCCTCCCCTTCGCCCTCGCCCTCCGCGTCGGCGTCCCCCCCGCCGTCGGCCCCGGCCCGCGACGACGACGATGACGATGACGACGACGGCGATGACGACGGCGATGACGACACCGAGGCTCCGCGGAGCCCTGCCGCCCCGGAGGACTCCGGCGAGTCCGAACCGTCCCTCGCCCCCGGCGAGACCAGCGGGCAGACCACCTTCGCCAGCGGTGCCGCGACCCTGGACGACGAGACCGCGGACTACCGCTTCGCGGCCGTCGACGTGCGGACCCACGAGCGGGGCCTGCTCACCGTCCACGCGGGTGCCCCGCTGGCCGCCGAACACAGCGCCGTACGCACCGCGCTGACCGTGATGCTGATCGGCTTCCCGCTGCTGGCGGCGCTGGTCGCCGGGATGACCTGGGTGGTCACCGGGCGTGCCCTGCGTCCGGTCGCCGGTATCCGCGAGGAGATGGCGGCGATCACCGCGTCCGAGGACCTCACGCGCCGGGTCCCGGAACCGGCGACCCATGACGAGATCGCCCGGCTCGCCCGCACCACCAACGAGACGCTCGCCGCCCTGGAGGCGTCCGTGGGGCGTCAGCGGCGATTCGTCGCCGACGCCTCGCACGAGCTGCGCAGCCCGATCGCCTCCCTGCGCACCCAGCTGGAGGTGGCCGCAGCGCACCCCGAACTCCTCGACCTGGACGGCGCCGTCGAGGACACCGTGCGGCTCCAGCACCTCGCCGCCGACCTGCTGCTGCTCGCCCGCCTGGACGCGGGGGAGCGGCCCGTCGACGCGCGGGTCGACCTGGCCGCGCTGGCCCGCGAGGAGGCGGCGGGACGCACGGGGGTGACCGTGGACGTGGCGCCGGGGGAGGCGGCGGAGGTGACCGGGTCGCGGGGGCAGCTGGCCCGGGTGCTCGGCAACCTGCTCGACAACGGACGCCGGCACGCCCGCGGGACGGTCTCGGTGACCGTGCGCCGGGAGGGCGACTGGGCGGTGCTCGGGGTCGCCGACGACGGCGACGGGGTGGCCGAGGCCGACCGGGAGCGGATCTTCGAGCGGTTCGTCCGGCTGGACGCCGCCCGCAGCCGCGACGACGGCGGGGCCGGTCTGGGCCTCGCCATCGCGCGGGACGTCGCGGTACGGCACGGCGGGACACTCACGGCGGGTGCGGCTCCGGCGGGCGGAGCCCTGTTCGAACTTCGCCTGCCGCTCGCCTGAGGGGCGGGCGCGTCAGAAACGCCCGCGCTCTCCGCGCAGGTGCTCGGCGATGGGCTTCAGGGCCTTGTCCAGCTCGCCGAGGGCCTCGGGGGAGAGCAGGTCGATGAAGTGCCGGCGGACCGACGCCACGTGATGCGGCGCGACCTCCTGCATGGTCTCCATGCCGAGGTCGGTGAGGACGGCGAAGAGGCCGCGCCGGTCGGACTCGCAGTTCTCCCGCCGGACCAGGTCCGCGTTCTCCATACGGGTGACCTGGTGCGAGAGGCGGCTCTTGGACTGGAGGGTGGCGGCGGCGAGGTCGCTCATCCGCATCCGGCGGTCCTCCGACTCGGAGAGGTTCACCAGGATCTCGTAGTCGTTCATTGTCAGGCCGAAGGGCTGCAGATCCTTTTCGAGCTGGTACGTCAACAGCCTGTTGACCTCCAGGTGGGTGCGCCAGGCGCACTGCTCCGCATTGGTCAGCCAGCGCGTGGCCGTCTCGGTCTCCATGAATGAAGTCTACCTAAGAAGTTGAAAGGCGAACTAGTGAGGGTTTCCCTGTGACGGTGACGGCGTGCACGCGTTCGATGTCACACTCCGCAGACTACCGCTCACAGACCGAAGCGACGCTGGAGGTCTCCCAGCTGTCCGGGAAGACGCGGTGCCCCCGCGCCCTGTCCGTGTGCTCCGGGCGCCCCGCCGCCGGGCACTCCCGGCTGCTGCGGAGTGGCCCCCGTGGACTGCTCCGGCATCAGCGACTCGGACGACTGCAGCAGTACGGTGCCGGCCCCCACGAACTCGAACTGGTGCTCCTCGCCGGAGGCCCCGCCGAGGCCCGTCAGCGCACGTAGACCACCCATGACGCCGGTCATGTACCCGTGGTCGTAGTGGTGGCACGGGGAGGGGCAGTCCGCCCACCCGACCAGCGCCTGCGGGTCCACCCGGAGCGGGGGTTCCATGAACACCACCGGGCCGTTGGACGCGGCCACGAATTTTCCGGTTCCGATGAGCGTCAGGAAACCCGGCACGATCGACTGCTTCAGCGACAGACTTGGCTGAAAAGCGAGCAGATTGCCCGAGCGAATGGTCAGGTTGCCGTCCTCGAGGTCATACGAATCCACGTCGAACGCCCGGTCGGCGAGGAGCATCTTGCCCGAGCCCTCCGCCACGACCCAGTCGCTCGCGTGCAGAGGCGAATGAAACGACGTACGGACCATCCGGTCGAGCCGGCCGTGCCCGATGCCGTTGAACTCGATCGTGCCGTAGTAGGCGATCATCTTCCCCTTCTGCAGGAACCACCGGCTCCCCGCGAGCTCCACGCAGAAGGTGTAGTGATCGACGTTGTCGTCGGACGGCAGCGTCGTCGGGTCGAAGACCGTCACGCCCGGCTGCGGGCCCGCGCCCGGGATCCCGTACGTACTCACAGTTTTTCCTCCGAGGCCTGGACGAACACCGCGCCGCTGCCGCTGAGCTCCAGCTGGAACGCCTCGCCGGAGCCGCGCCCCACCATGTCCCGCCAGCCGAGCGCGGTGGACAGCCTGTTGCGGACGTCGCCGTGATGGGCGACGTAGGCCTGCGGATCGACGTGGATCGGGCGCTGCGGCGTGATCGGGATCTCGATCACACCCCCGTGCGCCATGACCGCCACGGAGCCGTGCCCCTTGAGCGTGGTGGTGAACAGGCCCTGCCCGGAGACCTGGCCCCGGACCATGCCCATCACCCCGCCCTGCGAGCCCAGGAACATCGTGCCCTGCTCCAGCGTGCCCTCGAACGCCAGCAGGCGGTCCGCCTCCACGTACAGGGTGTCCCCGGAGAGGTCGATCACCTGGATGTGGTGGCCTCCGTGCCCGAACAGGACCGTGCCGTTGCCCTCGACGGTCATCAGGGGCGTGTCCTCGCCCGCCACCCGCCGGCCGATCATCGAGCGGAGCCCGCCCTGGCCGCCCGTCGTGCTGGGGGTGAAGCCGACCTCGCCGCGGTAGGCGAGCATCGCGCCCCGCTGGCTGAACAGCCGCCGGCCGGGTACCACGGTCGCCTCGACGACCTTCGAGTTGATCTCCTGGAAGGGCATGTCAGACGTCTCCCGCGATCGTGTTCCGCTCACTGGGCTGGACGTACACCAGCCCGTCGCCCTCGAACCGCATCTGGAACGCCTCGCCGCCGCCCTCCCCGAGCAGCGTGCGGAACGTCACCCCGGACTGGAGGGACTGGCGAAGACTCCCCTGGTGGGCCACGTACGCGCCGGGGTCGACGGTCAGCGGGTACTGCGGGGCGACCCGGAGCACCACCGCGGGACCGTCCGACATGATCGCCGCCTGGCCGTGGCCCTCGACGGTGGTGGTGAACAGTCCGTTGCCCTGCGAGGCGCCGCGCAGGCCGGTGAAGCCCGTCCCCGTGCGCAGGCCGCCGTCGGTCGCCAGCAGGTTGCTCGACTCCACGTAGAGGGTGTCCCCCTGAAGGCCGACCAGGTTGATCTCGGCGGCACGGTCCGCGAACCAGCAGACCCCGTGCCCCTTCACCTCCATCACCGTCATCTGCTCACCGGCCAGCCGCCGGGTCACCATCCCCCGGATCCCGTCACCGCCGCCGCTGAGCTTCCTGAACGCCATGTCGCCGTCGTACGCGACCATCGAGCCGTTCTTCGCCTTGACGGCGTCCCCGGTCATCTCGACGGCGAGCACCTTGCTGCTCTGAAGTCGGAACATCGCCACGTGTGCGACGGTAACCGCAGCCCTGCCCCCGGAACAGGTCCTGTCGGGGGACACGCACCCTGAAGATTCCCCTAGGGCGGACCCAGGACCCGCCCTGCGTCGAACCCGTACCCCCTCCATCGGCCGCGGACGGTGTTTGCCACAATGGGCGGACGCTTGTGCATGCGTTCACAAACCGTCAGGCACAGGACGATCGGGCCGCCCGGCCCGGTACGACCCGTAGACACCGCTGTCTCTCCCCCCGAAGGTGATCCGTGGACCTCAAGACCGCCAGTGCCCTCCGCCGCCTCCGCCTGGTATCGGGCCCCGAGGCGATCTCGTTCCTGCTGCTGCTCGTCGCCTCGGTCCTGAAGCGGACCACGGAGTTCAACGCCGTTCCGGCGCTGGGCGCGATCCACGGATTCCTCTTCGTCGTGTACGCGCTCTTCTGGGCCGACGCCTGGAACCGCGCCAAGTGGACGCTGAAGACCGCCGCCTTCTACTTCCTGATGTCGGTCCTGCCCACCGGCGGCTTCTTCGCCGAGCGCCGGCTCAAGCGTGAGGCCGAGGACGCGGTGACCGCCTCCCGCGCGCGCACGGAAGGGGCCGTGAGCGCGTGATCGTCGCCTTCTCCGTGACACCCCTCGGCGTGGGCGAGGACGTGGGGGAATACGTCGCCGACGCCGTGCGGGTGGTCCGCGAGTCCGGACTGCCGAACCGCACCGACGCCATGTTCACCTCGGTCGAGGGCGACTGGGACGAGGTGATGGACGTCGTGAGGCGCGCCGTGGCCGCCGTCGAGGCACGCGCCCCGCGGGTCTCCCTGGTCCTCAAGGCGGACATCCGCCCCGGGGTCGAGGACGGCCTCACCTCCAAGGTCGACACCGTCGAGCGGCACCTGGGCCGGGGCGCCGGCAAGAGCGCGTAGCGGACGGTGGCCCTGGACACCACCGCGGCAGCCCGGGGAGGTTTTGGGCTGCCGCGGTGGCGGACGGAGTGCGCGCCCCCGGCCGTCCACCACCGGCACCGATCGAAGGGCGAGACGGAGCTGACCGGCATGTGACCGGCCGATAGGGTCTGCTGCGTGTCGAAGCCGCTCAGTCTCTCGTTCGATCCCATCGCCCGTGCCGACGAACTCTGGAAGCAGCGCTGGGGGAGCGTGCCGTCCATGGCCGCGATCACCTCGGTCATGCGCGCCCACCAGATCCTGCTGGCCGAGGTCGACGCGGTCGTCAAGCCGTACGGGCTCACCTTCGCGCGGTACGAGGCGCTGGTGCTGCTGACCTTCTCGAAGTCCGGTGAGCTGCCGATGTCCAAGATCGGCGAGCGGCTCATGGTGCACCCCACGTCCGTGACGAACACCGTGGACCGGCTGGTGCGGTCGGGCCTGGTCGGCAAGCGCCCCAACCCCAACGACGGCCGCGGCACCCTGGCGAGCATCACCGACAAGGGGCGTGAGGTCGTCGAGGCCGCCACCGCCGACCTGATGGCGATGGACTTCGGCCTCGGCGCCTACGACGCCGCGGAGTGCACGGAGCTCTTCGCGATGCTCCGGCCGCTGCGCCTCGCCGCCGGGGACTTCGAGGGGAAGTGAGCGACGGCATCCCGGACCCGGTCCGGGACCCGCCGGAACGGACCGTTACGCTCGACGCCATGAAGCGAAGCGTGCTGACCCGCTACCGGGTCATGGCCTATGTCACCGGTGTCCTGCTCGTCGCGCTGACCATCGGCATGATCGGCAAGTACGCGCTCGAGATGGACGGCGCGGCCGACTTCACGCAGGTCGTCAGCATCGCCCACGGCTGGCTGTACATCCTGTACCTGGTCTTCGCCTTCGACCTCGGCTCCAAGCTGAAGTGGCCGGTCAAGAAGCAGATCTGGGTGCTGCTGGCCGGTACCGTCCCGACGGCCGCCTTCTTCGTCGAGCGCCGGATCTCCCGCGAGCTGGAGTCGGCGTCCGCCGCCGACGCGCCCGCGACCGCCCAGGCGTAGTCACCGGGCGTCACGGCCGGGCGTCACAAGGGATCCCGGTCCCGCGCCCTCGCTGAGCCTTACCGTCGTACGGAGCAGTGTGCGGCGGTGAGCCATCGACATTTACTAGGACGTCCTAGTAAATTCGAAGGTATGGATGCTGACGCCATCGAGGAGGGCCGCCGTCGCTGGCAGGCCCGGTACGACGCCGCACGCAAGCGCGACGCGGACTTCACCACGCTCTCCGGCGACCCCGTGGAGCCGGTGTACGGGCCCCGGCCCGGGGACGCCTACGAGGGGTTCGAGCGGATCGGCTGGCCCGGTGAGTACCCCTTCACCCGCGGCCTGTATCCGACCGGCTACCGGGGGCGTACCTGGACGATCCGGCAGTTCGCCGGGTTCGGGAACGCCGAGCAGACCAACGAGCGCTACCGGATGATCCTGGGCAACGGCGGCGGCGGACTGTCCGTCGCCTTCGACATGCCCACGCTCATGGGTCGCGACTCCGACGACCCGCGCTCCCTGGGCGAGGTCGGGCACTGCGGGGTGGCCATCGACTCGGCCACCGACATGGAGGCCCTGTTCAAGGACATCCCGCTCGGGGACGTGACGACCTCGATGACGATCAGCGGGCCGGCCGTGCCCGTCTTCTGCATGTACCTCGTCGCCGCGGAGCGCCAGGGCGTGGACCCCGCCGTGCTCAACGGCACCCTGCAGACGGACATCTTCAAGGAGTACATCGCCCAGAAGGAGTGGCTCTTCACGCCCGAGCCGCATCTGCGCCTGATCGGCGACCTGATGGAGCACTGCGCGGCCGGCATCCCCGCCTACAAGCCGCTCTCCGTCTCCGGCTACCACATCCGCGAGGCCGGTTCCACGGCCGCCCAGGAGCTGGCGTACACGCTGGCGGACGGCTTCGGGTACGTGGAGCTGGGGCTCAGCCGCGGGCTCGACGTGGACGTGTTCGCCCCCGGCCTGTCCTTCTTCTTCGACGCGCACCTCGACTTCTTCGAGGAGATCGCCAAGTTCCGCGCCGCGCGCCGCATCTGGGCCCGCTGGATGCGGGACGTGTACGGCGCGAAGAGCGAGAAGGCGCAGTGGCTCCGCTTCCACACCCAGACCGCGGGCGTCTCGCTGACCGCCCAGCAGCCGTACAACAACGTCGTACGCACCGCCGTCGAGGCCCTCGCCGCCGTGCTCGGCGGGACCAACTCCCTGCACACCAACGCCCTGGACGAAACCCTCGCGCTGCCCAGCGAACAGGCCGCCGAGATCGCGCTGCGCACCCAGCAGGTGCTCATGGAGGAGACCGGCGTCGCCAACGTGGCCGACCCGCTCGGCGGTTCCTGGTTCGTCGAACAGCTGACGGACCGGATCGAGGCCGACGCCGAGAAGATCTTCGAACAGATCAAGGAGCGCGGCCTGCGCGCCCACCCCGACGGCCGGCACCCCATCGGCCCCATCACCTCCGGCATCCTGCGCGGCATCGAGGACGGCTGGTTCACCGGCGAGATCGCCGAGTCGGCGTTCCGCTACCAGCAGTCCCTGGAGAAGGGCGACAAGAGGGTCGTCGGCGTCAACGTCCACACCGGCTCGGTCACCGGTGACCTGGAGATCCTGCGGGTCAGCCACGAGGTGGAACGCGAGCAGGTCCGCACCCTCGGCGAGCGCAGGGCCGCCCGCGACGACGCGGCGGTACGCACTGCCCTGGCCGCGATGCTCGACGCGGCCCGTTCCGGCGCCAACATGATCGAGCCGATGCTGGACGCCGTCCGCGCGGAGGCCACCCTCGGCGAGATCTGTGACGTACTGCGCGACGAATGGGGGGTGTACACGGAGCCGGCGGGCTTCTAGCCGGCCGGCTCGTCGCGCGAGGACTGGTGCGGTGCCGGATTGCGGCGCTGCACCAGACTCCTGCGGGGGATCGGACCGGCATGGCGTACGAGACGAAGCCGGTCCACGCACCGGGGGGAGAGAGCGAGCCGCGGGCCGCGCCTGTCCTCGGAGGTTCGGACATGGACCGTGGTGGGACGGGCGGTGACTTCGAGGCAGTCGCCGTCGCCACCTGTCGCGCGCTCGATGAGCGCTTGCTCGATGACGAAGCCGAACGCGGGGGGCGGCTTCCGGTCCAGCGGCTGCTGCCGCTTCGGACGCGCGGCCACCCGGCGGTCCATGCTGCCTTACGCGGCGCGCCTGTGTTGCCCAGGACCTCTTCCGCGCCGTTATGGCCATGTGGGGTTGTCGGCGGTTGTGGCACCCGTCAGGCCCGTGAGCAGGACGCGGGTGAAGTCGTGCACCCACGTCTCGTCCACCGGCCGGCCGCTGACCAGCGTGCGGTGGACCACCGCGCCGGCCACCATGTCGAAGATCAGGCCCACGGTGCGGGCCGCCTCCCGCGGGTCCGGCTCCGGCGGCAGCTCGCCCCGGTCCTGGGCGCGGGCCCGGCCGGTGTGGACCAGGTGCTTCTGCCGTTCGACGATCGAGACGCGGATGCGTTCGCGCAGGGCCTCGTCGCGGGTGGACTCCGCGACCACCGCCATCAGTCCGCTTCCGGCTTCCGGACGGGACAGCAGGGCCGCGAACTGGAGCACCACGTTCTCGATGTCGGCGGCGAGGCTGCCGCCGCGGTCGGGGAGTTCGAGTGCGTCGAAGAGTTCGGCGACCGCGTCCACGACCAGTTCGTTCTTGCCCGCCCAGCGCCGGTAGAGGGTCGTCTTGGCGACTCCCGCGCGGCTCGCCACGTCCCCCAGGGTGAGCCCGGACCACCCCAGCTCGGCCAGCGCCTCCCGCGTGGCGGCCAGGATCGCGGCGTCGGCGGCGGCGCTGCGCGGGCGGCCGGTGCGGCCGGCGGGCGTGCGGGTGCGCATCGCACGACCATAACCGCGGTTTCCGTGCGGATCCGTGCGGGTGCGGCCGTGAGGGAGATCACCGGGGTGTGCTGTTCCGCACACTCCGTGTCGTATTACGCTACGACCCGTAGCGAAAGCGTGGCCGCCCCGTCGGGCCCACACGCTCGAGCGACGACCACCGGCGCGGGGTGGGGACCCGGCGCCCGACAGTACGGCGCGACGGTACGGCGGCCAACAGTGCCCGGACGTACCGGTTTTCCGGATGCTTTTCGCAGACACGCGGGGTACGGGGGAGGATGGGCGCATGCAGCCACGGAACATGTCCATGAGCGGAGTCGTCGACCTCGCCGCGGTGAAGGCGGCCCAAGAGGCCAAGACGAAGGCGGAGCAGGCCCGCGCTGAATCGGTCCGGCAGGGCGGCGGGGGTGCCGTCTCCCCGGCCGACCTCGTCATCGACGTCGACGAGGCCGGCTTCGAGAGCGAGATCCTGCAGCGGTCCGCCGAGGTCCCGGTCGTCATCGACTTCTGGGCCGAGTGGTGCGAGCCCTGCAAGCAACTGAGCCCCGTCCTGGAGCGCCTCACCGTCGAGTACAACGGGCGCTTCCTGCTCGCCAAGATCGACGTCGACGCCAATCAGATGCTGATGCAGCAGTTCGGGATCCAGGGCATCCCGGCGGTGTTCGCGGTGGTGGCCGGACAGGCGCTGCCGCTCTTCCAGGGGGCCGCCGGCGAGGCGCAGATCCGCCAGACCCTGGACCAGCTGGTGCAGGTCGCCGAGGAGCGGTTCGGCCTGACCGGGCTCACCGTCGATCCCGACGCCGTGCCCGGGGGCGGCGGCGCGGCCCCGGAGGCCGCGGAGCCCGTCGGCCCGTACGACGCCCTGCTGGAGGCCGCGGTGCGGGCGCTGGACGCCGGTGACCTGGACGGCGCGATCCAGGCGTACAAGAACGTGCTCGTCGACGACCCGGGCAACCCGGAGGCCCAGCTGGGCCTCGCCCAGGCCGAACTGCTCCACCGGGTGCAGGGCCTGGACCCGCAGCAGGTGCGCGCGGACGCCGCCGGCAGGCCCAAGGACGTCCGGGCGCAGATCGTCGCCGCCGACCTGGACCTGGTGGGCGGCCATGTGGAGGACGCCTTCGGCCGGCTCATCGAGACGGTGGCGCGTACGGCGGGCGACGACCGTGACGCCGTACGGGTGCGGCTGCTGGAGCTGTTCGAGGTGGTCGGCGCCGAGGATCCGCGGGTCGTCGCGGCGCGTCGGGCGCTGGCGCGCGCCCTGTTCTAGAGCGGGGCGGGCACCTGGTTTCCGGCCGCCCGAAGACGGCTTCCGGACAAGTGATGCCCGAGTGAAGGAATGGCCGAAGGGGGCCGATGCGGCCGCGTTTTACCAAAACTTGGTAATCGCGGCCGCTGTTACTGCGAGTAAGTCGCCCTTGTGGGTCTGTCGCATTCCATCCAGCGATCAACCGCTTTGCGAGCCCTCCTCGGGACACCGAGGGTCGCCGTCCGGTGCCGGCGTGTCGCCCCCTGGTCGCCCGGCCGTTACTGGCAAGTAATGAACCCCCTTGTGCGGGCGGCGAGAATGCACCACGATCGGCGACGCTCGGTCCATTGCCCGTACCCCGACATCCGGTCGGGACGCGGGCGCCCTGGGTCCCCACCGAGCAGAACCGGTGGCAGTGGAGCCGGTTCTCGGACAGGGGGGTCTTCGCTTGTTCGGCGAAGCCTGTCCAGCAGGTTGTGCGTGATGCGTGTCAGGCGCGACCAGTGGTTGTCGCTCGGGGGTGATCGCCGGTGATTCGGACGCTTCGTGCGCTGCCGAGTGCGGCGCTCCCCTTCCCGAGGACGTAGCACTTCTCCCATCCCTGCCCGGCCGTCCGCCCACTGGCGGCGCGTCGGAGCAGGAGATGTACGTCCGAGAAGGAGGAAATATGGAGTCCCAGGTGCGTGGCGGGACCAGATGGAAGCGGTTCGCCGTGGTCATGGTGCCCAGCGTGGTCGCCACGGCCGCGGTGGGTGTCGGCCTGGCGCAGGGTGCCCTCGCGGCGTCGTTCAGCGTCTCCGGTCAGCAGTTCAAGGTGACGGCCCAGCATCTCGAGGGATGGGGCTTCGCCCAGTACGGCGGTATCGACACCGTCTACACATCGACCAAGGGTGACAAGCAGACGCAGGTCCCGGTGGCGATCTCGTCGTTCGACACGGCCGAGATCACCAAGATGTGCCAGTCCGTCA
Source organism: Streptomyces sp. NPDC058632 (assembly GCF_042717095.1). Classification (NCBI taxonomy): domain Bacteria; kingdom Bacillati; phylum Actinomycetota; class Actinomycetes; order Kitasatosporales; family Streptomycetaceae; genus Streptomyces; species Streptomyces sp. NPDC058632. Next base: position 87,019 of record NZ_JBHXQZ010000010.1, read on the forward strand.
AGACGGAGATTCCCGTCATAGGGAAGACGGTCTACCTCCGTCTGGAGGCGGGTCCGAACGAAGAGAACAAGGTCGAGGCCAAGAACCTCTACATCGACGTCGCCCAGCTCGACGCCGACGCGACCTTCACCAACATCGACATCGGTGTTGCGATCAAGGACAAGAGCCGTGGCCCCGCGGTGAAGGAAGGCGAGAACTTCCTGCCGGGCGGTTTCGCCCAGCAGGCGGAGAAGGCCGACCTCTACGGCGTCAAGCAGACGGCGTGGGCGACCACGGCAGGGACGTTCAAGCTCAGCGGCCTGAAGATGCGTCTGGGCGCGGACCCCAAGATGGAGTGCTACTGACGGTCTCCGTTCCGGAGCCGTCCTCGGCCGGCTGAGCGGCCGAGTGGGGGCGGGGAAGCAGTCGCTTCCCCGCCCCGCACACCCAGCCCGGTGCCTCGTGTCCGGGTGTTTGCACAGACTCAGACTTTCCGGCTTCTCCACCCCCAGGCCGAGCCGGTATGTACCTTCACCGGACCAGGGAGCTGTTTTCCATGAGTGCCGAGACTCCGGTCCAGAGCGTCGGGACCTTCACCCGGCTGCGTCTGCGATTCCGTGACTGGCGGGGCCACCGGCCGTTCTGGGCGGGCCTGTTCACCCTGTTCGGCGGGGTGCCCATCGCCTACTTCCCCTACGCCACGCTGAAACTGGGCCACATGTCGATCGCCATGGCGACGACCGCCGGCGCGGGCTCCCTGATCATCGGTGTCCTGCTGATCACGCTGGGACTGACCATGTGGTTCCAGCAGGTCACTCGCATCTTCGCCGGTGTGGCGTCGATCCTTCTGGCCCTGGTGTCCCTGGTGGTCTCCAACATAGGTGGCTTCGTGGTCGGCTTCCTGCTCGCGCTGGTCGGCGGTGCGCTGGCTCTCTCCTGGGTGCCGGACAAGCCGCAGGCCGAGGCGGGCGGGCGCTGGAGGTTCCCCGGCGGGCCCTCCGGGAACGGCGCACAGAAGGACACCCCCGAGGGCGCTCCCGAGGGCACCGGGACGGAGCGGCCGCATCCTCCGTACGGGACCGGCGGGCCCGGGGAGGCGGACGACGCCCGGATCGAGGACCACGACAGGGGGCACCGTGTCGGCTGACGAGACCCGAGCCCCGAGCGCTGCCGCGGCGTCCGCCCCGGAGAGAAAGGGGCCGCGCCACGCGGCCCCCAGGAAGCCGCTGTTCACCAGGTTCCACATGCCTGCCGGGAAGGCGATAGCCCTCGCGGCGATGCCGACCGCGGTCCTCATGGGCATGGGGTTCACGCCGACGCTGGCCCAGGCCGACGAGCAGCAGCCGCTCTCGAACAGCCTGACCGCCGACGAGTACAAGGCCTGCGTGGCGGCCCTGGAGGACTCCGAGGACGGCGCGTCCTCCTCGCCCGTCCCGTCCGCCTCGGCGAGTGACACGGCCTCCCCGGACGACGAGGAGCCCGCCACGGGGCCGAGCCCCTCGGCCTCCGCCGGCGGCGACGCGGCCGAGGACTCCGGTGCGGACTCCGGCGCGGACCCGGACGCGGGCAAGGATACGGACGACGACTCGTCCTCTTCGCCGGATTCAGGTTCCGACGACAAGGACGGGGCGGCGCCCGCCGACTCCGGGTCCGCCGGCGACCGGGCAGAGGAGCCCGAGCCGTCGCCCTCGGAGACCGAGCGCAACGCTCTGGAGAAGCTCGGTGACTCCCTCACCGACCTCCTCACCCCCAAGGACAAGCAGACCGACGAGGCGACCGCGAGTCCCGCTCCGTCGGCCTCCGCCCCGTCGGCCTCCGCGTCCGCCGGGGACGAGGCGGACCCTGTGGAGGAGTCCGCCGGGAAGGGCGCCGAGAAGGCCGCCGACGCCGTGAAGGACGCCGCCGGGGAAGCGGCCGGCCAGGCGGACGAGGCAGCCGAGGGAGCGGAGGACGCCGCCGCGGAGGCCGCGGAGGCCACCGCGACCCCGGAGGCCACCGCCTCGCCGAGCCCCGGCCCCTCCGAGAGCGCCACGACCGGCGCAGAGGACTGTCCGGTCGCCACCGACGCCGAGGGCGGGGTCGACAACAAGATCCTGCTGCCCGAGGACCCGTGGTTCCTGAACGCCGGCTCGCTGCTGCTGAAGGGCGCCGACTACCAGGGCATCGTCGAGGTGCGCACCGCGAGCGGCAAGATCAAGAAGGTCCTGAAGTACGTCGTCTCCGACGGCACCGACATCGGGGACCTGCACCAGACGGTCGAGGACAAGCAGTCCGGCAGGACCCACCACGTGCAGGCGGCCGAGGGGTCGACGTCCACCATCCGTGACGGCGAGACCGTGATGTACACGGAGTCCATCTCCGGCAAGCTGCTCGGGCTGATCCCGGTCACCTTCGACCCGGAGAACCCGCCGCCGCTCAACATCCCGCTGATCTACTTCACGGATGTGACGGTGCAGCAGGCCGGCCAGTTCGGCGGGACCCTGCACATCCCCGGGTTGCGCCAGTACGTCACCTGAACCGGTACGTCGCCCGAGCACCCGACGGACCACTCCGGGAGCCGCGGAGAAACACCGAGGGCGCCCCCCGGCACGGGGGGCGCCCTCGGTGCCGTACACGCGCTGCGCGCGCCGGCCGGGTCAGCTGGTGGCGCCGCCCATGTGGTGGACGCGGACCATGTTGGTGGTGCCGGGGACGCCGGGAGGCGAGCCGGCGGTGATCACGACGATGTCACCCTCGTCGAAGCGCTGCAGCCGGACCAGCTCCTGCTGGACCAGGTCGATCATCTCGTCCGTGCTGTTCACGAACGGCACGACGTGCGACTCCACGCCCCAGCTGAGCGCGAGCTGGTTGCGGGTGGACTCGTCCGTGGTGAACGCCAGGATCGGCTGGCCCGCGCGGTAACGGGACAGCCGGCGGGCGGTGTCGCCGGACTGGGTGAAGGCCACCAGACCCCTGGCGCCGAGGAAGTCGGCGATCTCGGCGGCGGCACGCGCCACCGAACCGCCCTGCGTACGCGGCTTCTTGCCGGGCACCAGCGGCTGCAGGCCCTTGGACAGCAGCTCCTGCTCGGCCGCCCGGACGATCTTCGACATCGTCCGCACGGTCTCGATCGGGTACGCGCCCACGCTCGACTCGGCCGACAGCATGACCGCGTCCGCGCCGTCCAGGATCGCGTTGGCCACGTCGGAGGCCTCGGCGCGGGTCGGACGGGAGTTGGTGATCATCGACTCCATCATCTGGGTCGCCACGATCACCGGCTTCGCGTTGCGCCGGCACAGCTCGATCAGGCGCTTCTGCACCATGGGGACCCGCTCGAGCGGGTACTCGACGGCGAGATCGCCGCGGGCGACCATCACACCGTCGAACGCCATCACGACGTCCTCCATGTTCTCCACCGCCTGCGGCTTCTCCACCTTGGCGATGACGGGCACCCGGCGGCCCTCCTCGTCCATCACGCGGTGGACGTCGGCGACGTCCTTCGCGTCCCGGACGAAGGACAGGGCGACCAGGTCGCAGCCCATGCGCAGCGCGAACCGCAGGTCCTCGATGTCCTTCTCGGACAGCGCGGGCACGTTCACGGCCGTGCCGGGCAGGTTGATGCCCTTGTGGTCGGAGATGACACCGCCCTCGATGACGATCGTCCTGACCCGGCTGCCCTCGACGTCCAGCACCTTCAGCTCGACGTTGCCGTCGTTGATCAGCACCTGGTCGCCGCGGGACACGTCACCGGGCAGGCCCTTGTAGGTCGTCCCGCAGATCGTCCGGTCGCCCGGGACGTCCTCGGTGGTGATGGTGAACTCGTCACCGCGCACCAGCTCGACGGGACCCTCGGCGAAGGTCTCCAGCCGGATCTTCGGGCCCTGGAGGTCGGCGAGGACGCCGATGGCCCTGCCCGTCTCCTTGGCGGCGGCACGGACCCTGTCATACCTGCCCTGGTGCTCGGCGTGCGAGCCGTGGCTGAAGTTGAAGCGGGCCACGTTCATGCCGGCTTCGATCAGAGCGACAAGCTGTTCGTGGGAGTCGACCGCGGGGCCGAGAGTACAGACGATTTTGGAACGGCGCATGGGGCGATCCTAACGGTTTGTTTCGCTCCGGAATATTCCGTCTGGCGGAAGGTACACATGAGAATGCCGCCGCTCAGTTGTCCTTTCCGGCCAGTGCGTAGGTCTGGGTGGCGATCTCCATTTCCTCGTCCGTCGGTACCACGGCGACCGCGACCCGCGCACCCTCGGGCGAGATCAGCCGTGGCCCGTCGCCGCGCGCGCCGTTGCGCCCGGCGTCGACCTCCAGGCCCAGCCCGGCCAGGCCCGCCACGGCCGCCTCCCGCACCTCGGCGGCGTTCTCGCCGACCCCGGCGGTGAACGCCACCGCGTCCACCCGGCCGAGAACGGCGTAATAGGCGCCGATGTACTTCTTCAGACGGTGAATGTAGATGTCGAACGCGAGCTTCGCCTGTTCGTCGCCCGCGTCGACCCGGCGGCGGATCTCCCGCATGTCGTTGTCACCGCACAGGCCGACCAGACCGCTCTTCTTGTTGAGAAGAGTGTCGATCTCGTCGACGGACATGTCGCCAACGCGCGTCAAATGGAAGATGACGGCCGGGTCCATATCTCCCGACCGGGTACCCATCACCAGCCCTTCCAAGGGCGTCAGCCCCATCGAGGTGTCCACGCATCTCCCGCCCCGCACCGCCGACGCGGACGCGCCGTTGCCCAGGTGCAGCACGATGACGTTCACGTCCTCGGGCGCCTTCCCGAGCAGCCGGGCCGTCCGGCGGGACACGTACGCGTGCGAGGTGCCGTGGAAGCCGTAGCGGCGGATCCGGTGCTCGTCGGCGGTCGCCACGTCGATCGCGTAGCGGGCGGCCGACTCCGGCATCGTGGTGTGGAAGGCGGTGTCGAAGACGGCGACCTGCGGCAGGTCCGGGCGCAGCGACATCGCGGTGCGGATGCCGGTCAGGTTGGCCGGGTTGTGCAGCGGGGCGACCGGGATGAGCCGCTCGATCTCGGCGAGCACCGCGTCGTCGACGACCGTCGGCTCCGTGAAGTGCATCCCGCCGTGCACCACCCGGTGCCCGATCGCGGCCAGTTCGGGGGAGTCGAGCCCCAGCCCGTCGGCGGCCAGTTCCTCGGCCATCGCCTTCAGGGCGGCCTCGTGGTCGGCGACCGGTCCGGTCCGCTCCCTGGGCTCCGCACCCGAAGCCTGCGGCGTGTGCCGGACCAGGGAGGTCCGCTCGCCGATCCGCTCCACCAGGCCGGACGCGAGCCGGCCGCGGTCCCGCATGTCCAGCAGCTGGTATTTCACCGACGAGGAACCGGAGTTGAGGACGAGGACACGGGTACTCACTGGGTCGCTGCCTTCTCGCTCGGGGCGGGGGACTGGGCCGGGGCGGGGGACTGGGCCTGGATGGCCGTGATGGCGACGGTGTTCACGATGTCCTGGACGAGGGCGCCCCGGGACAGGTCGTTGACCGGCTTGCGCAGACCCTGGAGCACCGGGCCGACCGCGACCGCGCCGGCCGAGCGCTGCACGGCCTTGTAGGTGTTGTTGCCGGTGTTCAGGTCGGGGAAGATCAGCACGGTCGCCTGCCCGGCGACCTCGGAGTCCGGCAGCTTGGTCGCCGCGACCGACGGCTCCACGGCCGCGTCGTACTGGATCGGCCCCTCGACCCGCAGGTCGGGGCGGCGCGCGCGGACCAGCTCGGTCGCCTCGCGCACCTTGTCCACGTCGGCGCCGGAGCCGGACGTACCCGTCGAGTACGACAGCATCGCGATCCGCGGCTCCACCCCGAACCGTGCGGCCGTGGCCGCCGACTGCACGGCGATGTCGGCGAGCTGCTCGGCGTCCGGGTCGGGGTTGACCGCGCAGTCGCCGTAGACCAGGACCCGGTCGGCCAGGCACATGAAGAACACGGAGGAGACGATGGAAGCGTCCTCCCTGGTCTTGATGATCTCGAAGGCCGGGCGGATGGTCGCGGCGGTGGAGTGCACCGAGCCGGACACCATGCCGTCGGCGAGCCCCTCCTGCACCATCAGCGTGCCGAAGTAGTTCACGTCCGAGACGACGTCGTAGGCCAGCTCGAGGCTGACGCCCCGGTGGGCGCGCAGGGCGGCGTACTTCTCGGCGAAGGCGTCGCGCAGTTCGGATGCGGCCGGATCGATCAGCTGGGTGTCGCCGAGGGCGATGCCGAGGTCGGCGGCGTGCTTGCGGATGCGGTCGACCGGTCCGAGCAGGGTGAGGTCGCACACGCCCCGGCGCATCAGCACCTCGGCCGCGCGCAGCACCCGCTCCTCGTCGCCCTCGGGCAGGACGACCCGCCTGAGGGCGGAGCGGGCCTGCTCGAGCAGCTTGTGCTCGAACATCATCGGCGTCACCCGGTCGCTGCTGGGCGCGGAGACCCGCCGGGTGAGTTCGGCGGTGTCGGCGTGCCGCTCGAAGAGGCCCAGCGCGGTCTCCGCCTTGCGCGGGGTGGCCGCGTTCAGCTTCCCCTCCAGGGAGAACAGCTGCTCGGCGGTGGGGAAACTGTTGCCGGGCACCGACAGCACCGGGGTGCCGGGAGCGAGCCGGGCGGCGAGGGTGAGGATGCGGTCGCCGGGCACCTCGTCCAGGGTGAGCAGCACGCCGGCTATCGGCGGGGTGCCGGCGCTGTGCGCGGCCAGCGTGCCGACGACCAGATCGGCACGGTCGCCCGGGGTGACGACCAGGCAGCCGGGGGTCAGGGCGGCGAGGAGGTTGGGCAGCATGGCGCCGCCGAAGACGAAGTCCAGGGCGTCGCGGGCCAGTCCGGAATCGTCGCCGAGCACCACCTTCGCGCCGAGGGTGTGGGCGATCTGGGCCACCGTGGGGGCGGCGAGCGCGGGTTCGTCGGGGACGACGTAGCAGGGCACGGGCAGCCGGGAGGCGAGCCGCTCGGCGATCTCGTCGCGGTCCTCGCGGGCGACCCGGTTGACCACCATGGCGAGCACGTCGCAGCCCAGGGTGTGGTAGGCGCGGTAGGCGTTGCGGGTCTCGGCGCGCACCGACTCGGAGGTCTGCTTCCGGCCGCCCACGACCGGGATGACCGAGGCACCGAACTCGTTGGCCAGGCGGGCGTTCAGGGACAGCTCGTCGGGGAACTGGGTGTCGGCGTAGTCGGTGCCGAGGACGAGGACGACGTCGTACTCGCGGGCGACCAGGAGGAACCGGTCGACCAGCGTCGACACCAGTTCGTCGGGGCCGCGTTCGGCCTGGAGGGCGGACGCCTCCTGGTAGTCCATGCCGTAGACGGTCGCCGGGTCCTGGGTGAGCCGGTAGCGTGCGCGCAGCAGTTCGAAGAGGCGGTCCGGACCGTCGTGCACCAAGGGACGGAAGACGCCCACCCGGTCGACCTGCCTGGTCAGGAGTTCCATCACTCCCAGTTCGACGACCTGGCGGCCGTCGCCACGGTCGATTCCGGTGACGTACACACTGCGGGTCACGCGTGCTCCGTTTCGTCGGGGTCTCGCGGTGCTTCGGGCCCTGCGGACCGGGGCCTTCCGGCGCCGGCCGACACCCGCCCGCCGGGCGCGCGGATCCCCCTCGACAGTACCTCCGCCGCTGGTCGGGGTGCCCGCCCGAGGGGCGGGGCGCGGAGCCGGGGGACACGGCCGCAACGGGGCGGCCGGGGCGTGTCCCGGGGGGGCCGGGAAGAGACGGGACCGCAGTGCGTCCGGCGGCATGGAACAATCGGAGACGGCTCACCGGCATCCACAGCGACCAGGAGACGACTGCACGATGCGTATCGGAGTTCTCACCGCAGGCGGCGACTGCCCCGGCCTGAACGCAGTGATCCGGTCGGTCGTGCACCGAGCGGTCGACAATTACGGCGACGAGGTCATCGGCTTCGAGGACGGCTACGCGGGCCTGCTCGACGGCCGCTACCGCAGCCTCGACCTCGACGCGGTCAGCGGCATCCTGGCCCGCGGCGGCACCATACTCGGCTCCTCCCGCCTGGAGCGCGACCGGCTCCGCGAGGCCTGCGAGAACGCCTCGGACATGATCCGCGACTTCGGCATCGACGCGCTCATCCCGATCGGCGGCGAGGGCACGCTCACCGCGGCGCACATGCTGTCGGAGGCGGGCCTGCCGGTGGTCGGCGTCCCGAAGACGATCGACAACGACATCTCCTCCACCGACCGCACCTTCGGCTTCGACACCGCCGTCGGCGTCGCCACCGAGGCGATGGACCGGCTGAAGACCACCGCCGAGTCCCACCAGCGGGTCATGGTCGTCGAGGTCATGGGCCGGCACGCGGGCTGGATCGCCCTGGAGTCCGGCATGGCCGCCGGCGCCCACGGCATCTGCCTGCCCGAACGGGCCTTCGAACCGGCCCGGCTGGTGAAGATGATCGAGGAGCGGTTCGCCCGCGGCAAGAAGTTCGCGGTGATCTGCGTCGCCGAGGGTGCCCACCCCGCCGACGGCACCATGGACTACGGCAAGGGCAAGATCGACAAGTTCGGCCACGAGCGCTTCCGGGGCATCGGCACGGCACTGGCCCACGAGCTGGAGCAGCGCCTCGGCAAGGAGGCCAGGCCGGTCATCCTCGGCCACATCCAGCGCGGCGGGACCCCGACCGCGTACGACAGGGTGCTCGCCACGCGCTTCGGATGGCACGCGGTGGAGGCCGCGCACCAGGGACGGTTCGGCCGGATGACGGCGCTGCGCGGCACGGACATCGTGATGGTCCCGCTGGCGGAGGCCGTCACCGAGCTGAAGACGGTCTCGAAGGACCGGATGGACGAGGCCGAGTCGGTCTACTGACGGGACCCGGGCGGCCGGGGCGGCACCTGCGCGGTTACCCCCGTGCCACTGCGCGATCGCCGTCCGGAAACACCCGGCGGCCCGGCCGGAGAACTCCCGGCCGGAGAACTCCGGGCCGCGGCCCCGTGCCGCCGTTGCCACCGGTCCCCTCGCCCCTCGACCGCCCGCCAGGCGCGGGACGGACGCGGGCACATCCGGTGGGTTGCGGCTCGTGCCACGTCCTCGCGGGCTCGTGTCCAGGCGCCGGCCAGAGGTCCGGTCGAGGAGGAGGCCGTCGGTGCGCCCGGCCGGCGATGGGATCCGTCACACCTCCTTCCGGCCGCCGGGCACCGGCTGGCACATGTGGCTTTCAAGCAGTTCGTACCACTTGAAGGCGTGCGCATGGACCAGCCCGATGCGCCCGGCCCTCTGTTCCCCTTCACTATCGACCTGACCGCCGGGGAGGCGCGGCGCCGGGCCGAGGTCGTCGCGGCGCTCGGAGCCGACTGGGACCCCGTCGCCGTGCTGGAGGGCGAGGACGCCGCCACCGCGCTGCTGTACTCGGACCTGGATCCGGCACAGCGGCGCACGTACGACATGCTCGCCGCGGCCGGTGTGCTGCCGGCGACGGTCCGGGAGCCCTGGGACGCGGCTGCCCCTCGCCCCCCAGGCGGACCGGGCGCGCCGGGCCTGGCTCGCCTGCCCGGGCTGCTACGACGCCCGCGACCGCGACGTCTGCGCCGACCGGCGCAACTGCCCCACCCACTGGCGGCACCTCATACGCAACGAGGGCCCGCGCGTCCACCAACGGGGCTGTCCTCCAGGGACGCGTCCGGCATCGCCGGGGTGAACAGGTCGAGCCGCCGGTACAGGTAGTACGCGGCGCAGGCCCCCTCGCTGGCGACCATGGTGGCGCCGAGCGGTGTGCGCGGAGTGCAGGTGGTGCCGAACGCCTCGCACTCGTGCGGCGTGAGCAGCCCCGGACCCCTCCCTGCTCACGCACGGGGAGAGGGCGTGCCGGCCCGTGCGTCTCCGGTGTGATCCGCCGGCCAGGCCCTGACCCCGTGCTCAGCGCCGCCGCCACGGACACCGGGCGGCGCGGGCGTGCGGGCCGCACCTTCCGGTCCCCCTCCGGCCCCCCGGCTCAGGAGGGGGACGCCCTCCACCGGTACTGCAGCTCCGGCCGGCCCACGGTGCCGTACTGGGGGCGGCGGGCCGCGCGGCCCGAGTCGACCAGGTGTTCCAGGTAGCGGCGGGCCGTGATGCGGGAGATGCCGACGGCCTCCGCGACGCCGCTGGCCGTCAGGCCCCCGTCGGCGTCGCGCAGGGCCAGGGTCACGCGTTCCAGGGTGGGTGCGCTCAGGCCCTTGGGCAGGGCGGCCGGCCCGGGGGCGCGCAGGGCGGCCAGCGCACGGTCCACCTCGTCCTGGCCGCTGGCCTCGCCCACCGACGCCCGGAACTCGGCGTACCGCACCAGACGGTCCCGCAGCGTCGCGAAGGTGAACGGCTTCAGCACGTACTGGACGACGCCGAGGGACACGCCCTCGCGCACCACCGCCAGGTCCCGCGCCGAGGTCACCGCGACGACGTCCGCGTGGTGCCCGGCCGCCCGGAGGGAACGGGCCAGCTGGAGTCCGTGCACGTCGGGCAGGTGCAGGTCGAGGAGGAGCAGGTCGACGGGGGTGCGCTCCAGCACCCGGCGGGCCTCGGCGCCCGTCGCCGCCTTGCCGACGGCGACGAACCCCGGCACCCGGCCGACGTACATCACATGGGCGTCGGCGGCGACGGGGTCGTCCTCCACCACCAGGACACGGATGGGCCGCGCGCCGGTCATGCCGTGCCTCCGGAAACAGTGCCGGTGCCCGAACCGGCGCCCACCGTCGGAGTCCGCAGCGGGAGGCGTGCCTCGAAGCGGGCGCCGCCGTCCTTGGCCGACGTCACCGTCAGCGTGCCGCCGTGGCGGTTCACCGCCTGCCGTACCAGCGCCAGGCCCAGCCCCCGGCCGCCCGGCCCGGACGGCTTGGTCGTGAAGCCCCGCTGGAAGACGGCCTCGGTGTGGTCCGGGTCCACGCCCGGACCGGTGTCGGACACCCGCAGGATCAGCTCCGCGCCGGCGTCGGTGAGGGCGGTGACCGTCACCCGGGGACCCATGCCGCCCAGTGCCGCGTCCACCGCGTTGTCGATCAGGTTGCCCAGGATGGTGACCAGGTCCCGGGCGGGCAGGGTGTCCGGCAGCAGCCCGTCGTCCAGCCGGCTGTCCGGCGTGACCACCAGCTCCACGCCCCGCTCGTTGGCCTGGGCGGTCTTGCCCAGCAGCAGCGCCGCAAGGACCGGCTCGCCCACCGCCGCCACCACCTGGTCGGTGAGCGCCTGGGCCAGTTCCAGCTCGGCGGTCGCGAAGTCCACCGCCTCCTCGGCCCGGCCCAGCTCGATCAGCGAGACGACGGTGTGCAGCCGGTTCGCCGCCTCGTGCGCCTGCGAGCGCAGCGCCTGTGTGAAGCCGCGCTCCGAGTCCAGCTCGCCCATCAGCGACTGGAGCTCGGTCACGTCGCGCAGGGTCACCACGGTTCCGCGCTGCTCGCCGCCGGACACCGGCGAGGTGTTCACCACCAGTACCCGGTCCGCCGTCAGATGCACCTCGTCGACCCGCGGCGCAGAGGCGAGCAGCGCACCCGTCAGCGGTGCCGGGAGGCTGAGTTCCGCGACCGGCCTGCCCACCACGTCCTCCTCCGGTCCCACGCCCAGCAGCTCCCGGCCGCCGTCGTTGATCAACGCCACCCTGTACTGCCCGTCCAGCATCAGGAGCCCCTCGCGCACGGCGTGCAGCGCGGCCTGATGGTAGTCGTGCATGCGGCTGAGCTCGGACGCGTTCATCCCGTGGGTGTGCCGGCGCAGCCGGGCGTTGATCACGTACGTGCCGATCGCGCCGAGCCCCAGGGCGGCGGCCGCGGCCGCGAGCAGGGCGGTCAGCTGGCCCTGCGCGCGCTGGCTGATCTCCTCGACCCGGATCCCCGCGCTGACCAGGCCGACGATCCGGTCGCCGTCCAGGACCGGAGTGACCGCGCGGACGGACGGGCCGAGGGTGCCGGTGTACGTCTCGGTGAAGGTGTGGCCCTCGAGCGCGGCAGCGGTGTGGCCGCGGAACGGCAGGCCGATCTGGGCCGGGTCGGGGTGGGTCCAGCGGATGCCCCGCGGATTCATGATCGTGACGAAGTCGATGTCGGTGTCCCGCACCACCGCCAGCGCGTACGGCTGGAGCGCCGCCGAGGGATCGGCCGTACGGATCGACTCCCGCACCGAGGGCGAGTCCGCGACGGACAGGGCCACCGCCGTGGCCTGGCGGCCCGCCGCCGCCTCCGCCTGGCTGCGGTCGCCGACATAGCTGAACAGCGCGTACCCCACCACGAGCACCGCTATCAGCACCGCCTGCATGGCGAAGAGCTGGGCCGCGAGGCTGCGGGGTTTCGGGAGGGCGATGCGCATCCCGCCAGTGTGCATCCCCACGCGGGCGCGAACTCAATGAACGTAAGGGTGACCGTGTTCACAAGGCAGGACATAGTCACGGCAGTCCCCACCCCCCCGACCCCATCCCCACCCCACCCCCGGACGTGAGCCGCACGCCGGTGATGCCGACGACGTCGTCAAGGAGGCCGCCGTGACCAGCACAGCCGATACGGCACCTGCCGCTCCCCCTGTGAAGCGGGACCGCACGCACTATCTCTACATCGCGGTGATCATCGCGGTCGCCCTCGGTATCGCCGTCGGCCTGCTGGCACCCGGTTTCGCGGTCGAGCTGAAGCCGATCGGCACCGGGTTCGTGAACCTGATCAAGATGATGATCTCGCCGATCATCTTCTGCACGATCGTGCTGGGCATCGGCTCCGTACGGAAGGCCGCCAAGGTCGGTGCCGTCGGCGGCATCGCCATGGGCTACTTCCTGGTGATGTCTCTGGTCGCGCTCGGCATCGGCCTGGTCGTCGGCAACATCCTGGACCCGGGGACGGGTCTCGCGGTCACCGACGCGGTCAAGGAGACGGGCCAGGCCCAGGTCGACGCGGAGGCCAAGTCCACCACCGACTTCCTGCTCGGCATCATCCCGACCACGATCGTGTCCGCCTTCACCCAGGGCGAGGTCCTGCAGACCCTGCTGGTCGCCCTGCTGTGCGGCTTCGCGCTGCAGGCCATGGGCAAGGCCGGCCGGCCGGTCCTGCGTGGCATCGAGCACATCCAGCGGCTGGTCTTCCGGGTCCTCGCCATGATCATGTGGGCCGCCCCGGTCGGTGCCTTCGGCGCCATGGCCGCGGTCACCGGAGCCTCGGGCGTGGACGCGCTGAAGAGCCTCGCGGTGCTGATGCTCGGCTTCTACATCACCTGTGTGCTGTTCATCTTCGTGGTGCTCGGCGCGATGGTGCGGATCGTCGCGGGGCTGAACGTCTGGTCGCTGTTCAAGTACCTGGGCCGTGAGTTCCTGCTGATCCTGTCCACCTCCTCGTCCGAGTCGGCGCTGCCGCGGCTCATCGCGAAGATGGAGCACCTGGGCGTCAGCAAGCCGGTCGTCGGCATCACCGTCCCCACCGGCTACTCCTTCAACCTCGACGGCACCATGATCTACATGACCATGGCCTCGCTGTTCATCGCCGACGCCCTGGGCACGCCGATGTCGATCGGCGAGCAGATCCCGCTGCTGCTCTTCCTGCTGGTCGCCTCCAAGGGTGCCGCCGGTGTCTCCGGCGCCGGCCTCGCGACGCTGGCCGGTGGTCTGCAGTCGCACAAGCCGGCCCTGGTGGACGGCATCGGTCTCATCGTCGGCATCGACCGCCTGATGAGCGAGGCCCGCGCCCTGACCAACTTCGCGGGCAACGCGGTCGCCACGGTGCTGATCGGCACCTGGACCAAGGAGATCGACAAGGAGCGGGTCGGACAGGTCCTCTCCGGCAACCTCCCCTTCGACGAGGCCACCCTGCTCGACGAGCACGACAACGACGGCCCCGCCGACCCCGCCGACCACGCCGGGGCCCCCGCACCGGGCGGCGAGAAGGAACTCGCCAAGGCCTGACACGCGGGCTTCCGCCTGCCGCACCGGGGCCGGCGCCCCCGTGCTCCCCCCGCCGCCGAGCGGCCGGACTCCCTCCCCCGTGAGCCCGGCCGCTCGGCCCTTTTGCGTTCCCGTGCCGGGCTCATCGCCTCCCGTCTTGCCCTGACGCCGACGTCAAGGCTTACGTTCACCGGTATGCGAATCGGCGAGCTGGCCGCACGCGCCGGGACCACCACGCGGACGCTGCGGTACTACGAATCACGGGGACTGCTGTCCGCGCGGCGTACGGGCAACAACCACCGGACGTACGACGAGAGCGACCTGAAGCTGCTGCGGCAGATCCGGACGCTCCAGGACTTCGGGTTCGAGCTGGAGGAGACCCGGCCCTTCGTGGAGTGTCTGCGGGCCGGACACCCGGAGGGCGACTCGTGCCCCGCCTCGCTCGCCGTCTACCGGCGCAAGCTGGACGAACTCGACGCACTCATCGGCGAGCTGCGGGCCGTACGGGCGACCGTCGGGGAGCAACTGGCGCGGGCGGAGAGGGCACGCGACGGACTGGCGGCCGACGCCGCGGTTCCGGGAGGTCCGGAACCGGTGTGCGAACTGGGAGGACACAGGTGAGCAGGGCGAAAGGCGTGAGGGAAGTGACCGACGCGGACTTCGCGGCGGAGGTGATCGAATCGCCGCTGCCGGTGCTGGTGGAGTTCACCGCCGACTGGTGTCCGCCGTGCCGGCAGATGGCCCCGGTGCTGAGCGCGCTGGCCGCCGAGGAGGGCGAGCGGCTGAAGGTCGTCCAGCTGAACGTGGACGCCAACCCGGACACCACCAACGCGTACAAGGTGCTGTCGATGCCGACGTTCATGGTGTTCCGAGGAGGTGAGCCGCTGCGGTCGATGGTGGGCGCCAGGCCCAAGCGGCGGCTGCTCGAGGAACTGGGCGAGGTGATCTGAGCCGGCACCGGCGCCGTACGGAAGAAACCCCCGGGCAATTGCGCCCGGGGGTTTCTTCTGCGTATATTCATTGACTCGCGACTTCAATGGGATTGAGTCGCAAATAAGTTCAGTGAGCACAGTGTATCCGGGCGGGAGTGGAATTGTCAAACAGCGAATATCCGGACCATGAATTCCAGCAGGAACAGGAATTCATCGACGGACTGTACGCACGCGTGGACGCCCTGCGCGGTGACACCGAGGTGTCCCTCACGGACGCGCTCGGGCAGGGCAACACGCCCCTGCAGGCCAGGCTGGAGCGGGACATCCTCGTCGCCGAGCGGTCCGGGCTGCTCGCGGCGCTGAACGCGGTGGACGGTTCGCTGTGCTTCGGCCGGATCGACCTCTCCTCGGGCGACAGCCACCACATCGGCCGGATCGGCCTGCGCGCCGACGACGCCGAGCGCACCCCCGTCCTCATCGACTGGCGTGCGGACGTCGCCCGCCCCTTCTACCTGGCCACCGGCCACACCCCGATGGGGCTGAGGCGCCGGCGGCACATCACCTCCGAGGGGCGCACGGTCACCGCCCTGCACGACGAGATCCTCGACCTCGGCGACGCGACCCGTACCGGCCACGAGGACCCGACCGGCGACGCCGTGCTGCTCGCCGCGCTCGACTCCGCGCGCACCGGCCGCATGGGCGACATCGTCCGCACCATCCAGGCCGACCAGGACCGCATCATCCGCGCCCCGCACCACGGGGTACTCGTGGTCGAGGGCGGGCCCGGCACCGGCAAGACCGCCGTCGCCCTGCACCGCGCCGCCTACCTCCTCTACGAGCACCGCGAGGTGCTGGCCCGCCGCGCCGTGCTGATCGTCGGACCCAACCCGGCGTTCCTCGGCTACATCGCCGAGGTGCTGCCCAGCCTCGGCGAGACCGGCGTGCTCCTCGCGACCGTCGGCGAGCTGTTCCCCGGCGTGAAGGCCACCCGGGCGGACACCCCCGAGGCCGCCGCCGTGAAGGGCCGGGCCGCTTTGGCGGACGTCCTCGCCGAGGTCGTCCGCAGCCGGCAGGCGCTGCCCGACCCGGTGATCACCATCGAGCACGACCGCGAGATCCTGATGCTGGACGACGGCCTGGTGCGGGTCGCCCGCGAACGCACCCGCGCCGCCAAGCTGCCGCACAACGCGTCCCGCGAGTACTTCGAGGGCCACATCCTCAACGCGCTCACCGACATGGTCGCCGAACGCATCGGCACCGACCCGTACGACGGCAGCAACCTGCTCGACCCCAGTGACATCACCCAGATCCGCGACGAACTCGCCGAGAACCCCGACGTGTGGTCCGCCGTCGACCGGTTGTGGCCCCGGATCACCCCGCAGCGGCTGATCGCCGACTTCCTCGCCGCACCCGAGGAGTTCCTGCCGGCCGAGGACGCCGCCGCGATACGCCGCCCGGTGACCCGGCACTGGACCGTCGACGACGTGCCGCTGCTCGACGAGGCCGCCGAACTCCTCGGTGAGGACGACCGGTTGGTGCGCGAGCGGGCCGACCGGGAACGGCAGACGCAGATCGCGTACGCCCAGGGCGTCCTGGACGTGTCGTACGCCTCGCGGACCTTCGAGTTCGACGACAAGGAGGACGACGACCCCGAGTCCTCCGAGGTGCTCTCCGCGCACGACATCATCGACGCCGAACGCTTCGCCGAGCGGCACGAGGAGGAGGACCACCGCAGCGCCGCCGAACGGGCCGCCGCCGACCGCACCTGGGCGTTCGGGCACATCATCGTCGACGAGGCGCAGGAGCTGTCGCCGATGGCCTGGCGGCTGCTGATGCGGCGCAGCCCGACCCGCTCGATGACCCTGGTCGGCGACCCGGCGCAGACCGCGGAGGCGGCCGGCGTCGGCTCCTGGGCGGACATCCTCGCCCCGTACGTGGAGGACCGCTGGGAGCACACCCGGCTCGGCGTCAACTACCGCACCCCGGCCGAGATCATGGACGTCGCGGCGGCCGTGGTCCGCGCCGAGCACCCCGGCTTCGAGCCGCCCGGCTCGGTCCGCTCCACCGGTGTACGCCCCTGGGCCCGAGCCACCGACGACCTGCCCGGCGCCGTCGCCGAGGCCGTCGCGGAGCTCGGCGGGCCCCAGGGCGGCCGGCTCGCCGTCATCGCCCCGCGCGACCTGCACCGCGCCCTGGCCGCCCGCCTCGACGGGGTGACGGCGGGCGCCGAGCCCGACCTGACGCAGGAGGTCGTGCTGCTCGACCCGCGGCAGGCCAAGGGCCTGGAGTTCGACTCCGTCCTCGTGGTCGAACCGGGGCGCTACGGCACCAGCGACCTGTACGTGGCGCTGACCCGCGCCACCCAGCGGCTCGGCGTCCTGCACACCGGGCCGCTGCCGAAACCGCTGGCGGACACGCTGGCATGACACAGGCATGGCAGAAGGGCCCGGCGGTGGCCGGGCCGGTCAGGCCGGGCGCAGCCAGACCGTGGCCAGGGGCGGCAGGACCAGCCGGACGCTCGCCGGGAAGCCGTGCCGCCCCTGCGGCTCCGGTTTGACCGGGTCCGGGCTGGCCACGTCGCCGCCGCCGTAGCGGCCCGCGTCGGTGTTCAGGACCTCGTGCCAGGCGGGCACGTCGTCCGGGACGCCGACGAGGTAGTCGTGCCGGACCACGGGGGCGAAGTGGGACACGGCGAGCAGCGGGGTGCCGTCCCGGTCGTACCGCAGGAACGCGAGCACGTTGTCCTCGGCCGCGTCCCCGGCCACCCACCGGAACCCGGCCGGCTCGGTGTCCCGCTGCCACAGCGCCGGGGTGTGCCCGTACACGGTGTTCAGGTCGCGCACCAGGTCGCGCACCCCGCGGTGGTCGGCCGCGGCACCGTACGCCGGGTCCAGCAGCCACCAGTCCGGGCCGTGCTGCTCGGACCACTCGGCGCCCTGTGCGAACTCCTGTCCCATGAAAAGCAGTTGCTTGCCGGGGTGGGCCCACATGAGGCCGAGGTAGGCGCGCAGGCCGGCGCGCTGCTGCCACCAGTCGCCGGGCATCTTCGAGACCAGCGACCGCTTGCCGTGCACGACCTCGTCGTGCGAGATCGGCAGCACGTAGTTCTCGCTGTAGGCGTACACCATCGAGAACGTCATCTCGTGGTGGTGGTACCTGCGGTGCACCGGCTCGTGGCTCATGTACTCCAGCGAGTCGTGCATCCAGCCCATGTTCCACTTCAGCCCGAAGCCGAGCCCGCCGAAGCCGCTCGGGCCCTCGTGGTGGGTGGCCCGGGTGACGCCGTCCCAGGCCGTGGACTCCTCCGCGACCGTCACCACACCGGGCACCCTGCGGTACACCGTCGCGTTCATCTCCTGGAGGAACGCCACCGCGTCCAGGTTCTCCCGGCCGCCGTGCTCGTTCGGCCGCCACTGGCCGGGCTCGCGCGAGTAGTCGAGGTACAGCATCGAGGCGACGGCGTCCACGCGCAGCCCGTCGATGTGGAACTCCTCGCACCAGTACAGGGCGTTGGCCACCAGGAAGTTGCGCACCTCGCGCCGCCCGAAGTCGAACTCCAGGGTCCCCCAGTCGGGATGGGCCGCCCGCAGCGGGTCCGCGTGCTCGTACAGCGGCCGGCCGTCGAACTCGGCCAGCGCCCACTCGTCACGCGGGAAGTGCGCCGGCACCCAGTCCATGATCACGCCGATGCCGGCCCGGTGCAGGGCGTCGACCAGGTACTTGAAGTCGTCCGGGGTGCCGAGGCGGGCCGTGGGCGCGTAGAAGCCGGTGACCTGGTAACCCCAGGACGGGCCGTAGGGATGCTCGGCGACCGGCATCAGCTCGACGTGCGTGAACCCCAGATCCTTCACGTACGCGGGGAGCTGGTCCGCAAGTTGACGGTACGTCAGGCCCGGTCGCCAGGAGGGCAGGTGGACCTCGTACACCGAGAGGGGCGCCTCGTGCGCGGGCACGTGGGCACGGCGCTCCAGCCACTCGGCATCCCCCCACGTGTACCGCGACGACGTGACGATCGAGGAGGTGGCCGGCGGGACCTCCGTCCGCCGTGCCATCGGGTCGGCGCGCAGGGTCCTCGAACCGTCGGGCCGGGTGATGTCGAACTTGTACAGCTCACCCTCGCCGATCCCCGGCACGAACAGCTCCCACACCCCGGACGAGCCCAGCGACCGCATGGGGTGCCCGGTGCCGTCCCAGAAGTTGAAGCCGCCCGCCACCCGCACCCCCCGCGCGTTCGGCGCCCACACCGCGAACCGGGTGCCCCGCACGCCCTGGTGGGTCATGGGGTGTGCGCCGAGCGCCGTCCACAGCTCCTCGTGCCGCCCCTCGCCGATCAGGTGCAGATCGAGTTCGCCGAGCGTGGGCACCAGCCGGTACGCGTCCTCGACCTCCCGCACCGCCCCCTCGTACGCTACGAGCAGCCGGTACGCCGGGACCTCCCGCAGCGGCAGCAGCGCCGAGAAGAACCCGCTCCCGTCGTCGTGCAGCTCGACGGTGAGGCCCCCGGAGACCACGGTCACGGCCAGGGCGTACGGCTTGAACACCCGGAAGACGACCCCGCCCGGCACCGGATGCCCGCCCAGCACCGCGTGCGGGTCGTGGTGCGTGCCGTCCAGCAGCCGCTCCCGGTCGGCGGTGCCCAGAGCGGGGGAGACCGCGAGCTCCGCCTCCGGCGGGGCGAGCCGGTCGTCCGCCGGGGCCGCTGCGGAGGCCGCCCCCTGCACGGCCCCGGCCTTCTTCACCCTGCCCTGCTTCGGAGCGCCCTTCTTCGACGCGTCCGCTTTCGCCGTGCTCTTCTTCCCGGCGCCCTTCCTCGGGCCGCCCTTCTCGGATATCGCCTTGGCTGCCGCGGGCTTCTTCTTCCGCGTGGACGCGGACGGCTCGGCGGGCCGCTGTTCGGCCGGCTGCTCCGGATGCGAACCGCTGGACTCGGGACGGGGGGTCACGGACGGAGCCTCCTGGGAGAAGGACGGATGGGGAGGGGCGGGTCAGGTCTGTCCGGTCCCGGCGAGTCTGCGCACCGCCGCCATCGGGACCGGAAGCCACTGAGGCCGGTGCCGGGCCTCGTACAGCACCTCGTAGACGGCCTTGTCCGTCTCGTACGCGCGCAGCATCACGGGATCGGTGCGCGGGTCCCTGCCCGACGCTTCCGCGTAGCCGGAGCAGTACGCCGACCGGCAGTGCTCGGCCCAGTCCGGCTGCGGCGGGTCCGCGGAGCGGGCCGCGTAGTCGAAGGACCGCAGCATGCCGGCCACGTCCCGGACCACGGGCTGCGGCATCCGCCGCTCGGCGAGCGGCCGGGCCGGTTCGCCCTCGAAGTCGATCAGCGACCACTTGCCGGCCGGGGACCGCAGGCACTGGCCGAGATGCAGATCGCCGTGCACCCGCTGGGCGGTC
Organism: Streptomyces sp. NPDC058632; assembly: GCF_042717095.1. Lineage (NCBI taxonomy): Bacteria > Bacillati > Actinomycetota > Actinomycetes > Kitasatosporales > Streptomycetaceae > Streptomyces > Streptomyces sp. NPDC058632. The sequence continues at coordinate 107,116 of NZ_JBHXQZ010000010.1, forward strand.
CAGGTCTGCCCCTCGGCGGCCAGGTCGTCCAGCGCGGTGTACGCCGAGCCGAGCCCGGCCGCGTACGGCCGCAGCGCGGGCACCGCCCGGACGGCCGCCGCCAGCCGCTCGGCCATGCCGGCGACCATGACCCGCAGCCGGCTGTGGCCCAGGGTGACCGTCGGCAGCGCGCGGGCCAGCGCGGTGTGCACCTCGGCGGTGGCCCGCCCCAGCGCCCGCGCCTCGGCGACGAAGCCCTCGCCCTTGGCCGGCTCCCGCAGCGCCAGCTCCCATCCGTCCGTCGCACCCTGCACGAACGGCTGGAGCACGCCCAGCACATGCGGTTCACCGGGGTCGGCCGGGTCCGGGTCCGCGACCAGCCACGCCGTGGGCGGCGGCACCCGCGGGCAGCCCTCGCGGGCCAGTGCCAGCGGCAGCTCCAGATCGGGATTGATCCCGGGCACGATCCGGCGCAGCAGCTTCAGGATGAACGTATCTCCGTAGACGACGGACGAGTTCGACTGCTCGACCGTCATCAGGCGCGGCACCAGACCGGGCCGGATCTCCTGCCCCGGGTCCCGCTCGAAACGCAGAACACCGATCCGGGCCCGCGTGCGCAGGGCCTCCAGGAGCAGTTCGGCGGGCCGGGCGTCGTGCAGGGCCTCGTAGACCGTCCGCCCGGCGAGCGGGCCCTCGCTCACGTGCCCGATCAGCGCGGCCGCCAGCCGGGGCGGCAGCGCCTCGCGCACACCGATCAGCAGCTGGTAGCAGTCACCGGGGTGGGCGGTGCCGCCGTCGAGGACCGACGAACCGGGCGGGACGGACGGGTCGGGCTGGTGGGCGCGGACGAGCAGGTGGTACAGGCCCAGCCTGGCGGTGGGCGGCAGCAGCTCGGTGGCCGCGACCAGGGTGAACCCGGTGACCGGGCGTCCCTTGCCCGCGAACCAGCGCTGTCGCGGCAGCCATTCCCTGAGCAGTGGATCCAGTGACCCAAGGAGGCCGGGCGGGGGTGCGACCGTACGTATGACGGCTTCCGACATTTCAGTCGCGTCCTTTCCCCGGATCGTCGGGGTGTTACTGATGCGTGCCCCGGGCGGGGCGGGAGAAACCGCCCCGCCCGGGTTCCCCGTGTGCTACGCGGCATCCCCGCGCAGGCGGAACCAGTAGAAGCCGTGCCCTCCGAGGGTCAGCAGATACGGCAGCGCTCCCACGGCCGGGAAACGCACCCCGCCGAACAGCTCGACCGGATGACGGCCCTCGAAGGCGCTCAGGTCGAGTTCGGTGGGCTGCGCGAAGCGGGAGAAGTTGTTGACGCAGAGCACCAGGTCGTCCTCGTACTCCCGGAGGAAGGCGAGGACGGCGGGGTTGGAGGAGGGGAGTTCGGTGTAGGTGCCGAGGCCGAAGGCGGGGTTCTGCTTGCGGATCTCGATCATCCGGCGGGTCCAGTGCAGCAGCGACGACGGCGAGGCCATGGACGCCTCGACGTTGGTGACCTGGTAGCCGTAGACCGGGTCCATGATCGTGGGCAGGAACAGCCGCCCCGGGTCGGAGGAGGAGAAGCCGGCGTTGCGGTCGGGGGTCCACTGCATGGGGGTGCGGACGGCGTCGCGGTCGCCGAGCCAGATGTTGTCGCCCAT
>NZ_JBHXQZ010000011.1:0-105045 GCF_042717095.1 Streptomyces sp. NPDC058632
CTCCGTGAATGTTTTCCCGTAATCGGGTCGACACCACGAGAGCGGAACGGTCGGGCGGAATAGGCCCGGCCGTCCACAACGTCCTCGCTGTGTTTCTTCAAAGGAACCTCGTCCCGGCCGAACGGCCGGAGACGGGGTATCAACATATCTGGCGTTGATTTTTGGCACGCTGTTGAGTTCTCAAGGAACGGACGCTTCCTTTGTACTCACCCTCTCGGGCTTTCCTCCGGGCGCTTCCCTTCGGTCTTGCGTCTCCGACTCTACCAGATCTTTCCGATCCGATTTCCTCGGGCTTTCGCTTTCCGGGTTCCCGCTTTCGCGTTTCCCTTTCCGGCGGATCCGACTTTATCAGATGTTTCGTGCCGGACTGGCCGGTCGAATTCTTCCGATTCTTCGGGAGGGGCTTCGTCGAATTCTGAAGTTTCGAGAAGCAGTCAGATGCTCACGGTTGCCACTGCGGGTCAGAGCCCAGCTCCAGGCAACTGTTCGAATCTACCTCCCCGCTCGGTCCGTGTCAACGGTTCCTGCGGGGCGAAGAGGAGACTAGCAGCTGAACGGAGCTCCACGCACATCAGGCGGCCGTCGGCACGACGGCGCTGCGTTCGGCCGTCTCCAGGTCACCGGTCTCACCGGCCCGCGCCGCGCGTCCGCCCAGGACAAGGACGTAGGCCAGGAAGGCCAGCTCCGCGACGACTCCGATGGTGATGCGGGCCCAGGTGGGAAGGCCGGACGGGGTGACGAAGCCTTCGATCGCACCGGAGACGAAGAGGACCAGCGCGAGGCCGATCGCCATGGCCAGCGCTGCCCGGCCCTCCTCCGCGAGGGCTCTGCGCCGCGGGCGTGTCCCGGGGTCGATGAGGGTCCAGCCGAGACGCAGGCCGGTGCCGGCGGCGACGAAGACCGCGGTCAGTTCGAGGAGGCCATGGGGCAGCACGAGGCCGAGGAAGGTGTCGAGCCTCCCCGCGGAGGCCATCAGTCCGAAGCCGACGCCCAGGTTGAGCATGTTCGTGAAGAGGATCCAGATGACCGGCAGGCCCAGGAAGATTCCCAGGATCAGGCAGAGGGCGGCGGCCCACGCGTTGTTCGTCCAGACCTGGGCGGCGAACGAGGCCGCGGGGTTGCTGGAGTAGTACGTCTCGTACTGGCCGCCGGGGCGGGTGAGCTCGCGCAGCTCGGCGGGTGCGGCGATGGATGCCTGGATTTCTGGGTGGGTGCCGATCCACCAGCCGAGGAGGGCCGCGACCGCGGTGGACAGGAGCGCGGTGGGCACCCACCAGTGGCGTGCCCGGTACACGGCGGCCGGGAAGCTGTGCGAGAGGAAGTGGGTGACGTCCCGCCAGGACGCGCGGCGGGTCCCTGTCACGGCACCACGCGCGCGTGCCACCAGCTGGCTGAGCCTGCCGGTCAGCTGCGGGTCGGGGGCTGCGGACTGGATCAGCGAAAGGTGCGTGGCCGTGCGCTGGTAGAGGAGGACGAGTTCGTCGGCCTCGGCGCCGGTCAGCCGGCGCCGGCGCCGGAGCAGGGCGTCGAGGCGGTCCCACTCCGCGCGGTGGGCGGAGACGAAGACGTCCAGGTCCATCGGTGTGTCTGCTCCTCGGCTGTGCGTCGGATCCCGCCGCGAGTCCTTCGTCGGTCGTACGGGCCGGCCGGCTTGGCGGTACGGGATGATCGGCTGGTCGTACTGCGGTGCGATGTGCCATCAGCTTGGCAGACTGGCGGTGTTCCGGGCAGGGCAGGGGAAAGGCGGCGGACGTGAGTGAGCTGGTGACGGGCGAGGCTGTGGCGTTGGAGCTGCGCCCGGCGAAGCTGCCCAGCAGGGCGCTGGCCGTGCTGCTCGATCTGGCCGCGGCCATGACGGTCTATGTCGTGGCGACCATCGCGCTGGTGGCTTCCACCTCCTCCCTGGACCAGGCGGCACAGACAGCGATCTTTCTCGCCGTCTTTCTGTTGTTGCTGGTGGGCGGGCCGATCGCGGTGGAGACGCTCACCCATGGTCGATCGCTCGGGAAGATGGCCTGCGGGCTGCGGGTGGTGCGGGACGACGGTGGGCCGATCCGTTTCCGGCATGCGCTGGTGCGGGGGCTGATCGGAGTGATCGAGATCCTGATGACGATGGGCGTCATCGCGTGCATCGCCTCACTCGTGTCGTCGCGGGGGCGGCGGCTCGGGGACGTCTTCGCCGGGACCCTCGTCGTTCGGGAGAGGTTGCCGGTCGGGCCCGTGGGCTCGGTGCCGCCGCCCCCGCCCTGGCTGGCCGGCCGGTTCTCGGGGCTCGACCTGTCCGCGGTGCCGGACGGGCTGTGGCTCGCCGTACGCCAGTACCTGACGCGGATGCGGCAGCTGGACCCGCAGGTGGGGCAGGCGATGGCGGAGCGGCTGGCGGCGGATCTGGCGGGCCGGACGGGGGCGCCGGTGCCGCAGGGCGTGCCGGCGGCGGCGTATCTGGCGGCGGTGGTGCAGGAGCGGCAGGCCCGGGACGCGCGGCGTGCCTTCGGGCACGGTGCCGGTGGAGCGGCGGCCGCGGGCGGCGGGCCGATCGGCGCATTCGGACCGGCGGGTCCGTACGCTCCGCCGCCCGTCGATCGGGCAGCTCCGCCCACCGCACACCCCTCCCCCTCCCTTCCCGCTGCGCCCTCCCACCCCGCCGGCTTCTCGAGCCCTTCTGCGCCCTCTGCGCCCTCTGCGCCCAGCGCTCCCTCCACTCCCGCTTCTCCCGCCTCTCCCCCTCCTGCGGCCGAGGGGCCGTCGACCGGGTTCGTGCCGCCGGCGTAGGGCGTGCGGCGTTTTCGGGGCGGTCGCCCGGGGCGGTCGGATCAGTCGAGGGCCGAGGGGGGTGACTCGAGGTCCTCGAGTTCGATGCCGGGGGCCGCGAGGACCACGTCCCCGGAAAGGTGCACCGTGTGCTGCTCACCCGTGTCCAGGGCTGTGACCTGGTATGCGTCCACGGTCAGGGGTCCGTTGTCAGTGGCGTGTGCTTCTCTTTCCACCAAGGTCCAGGACTGGTCCACGGTGAGTGGGGCGAGCACCGGATCCGTGAAGGCGACGAGGCGTACGCGGGTGGCCGGGGCGGAAGGGGTGAGGCGCAGGAGACGAGCGGTGGCGATGAGGAACGCGGGTGAGGAGCCGGTGAAGGCGTGGGCGCGCACATTGCCTTCGGTGGCGTGGGTTCCGGTGGGGTCGGTACGGACCCAGGTGACGCCGTCGAGGGCGGCGCCGCGAACCTGCCAGCTCGCGGCGTGCAGTTCGAGTCTGATGGGGCGGCCTAGTTCGTCGAGGGCGAGGTCGACCGAGCCCAGGTGATCGCCGGATGGTGCGGTGAGCTGGGACACGTAACGCCAGCCGGAGGGGCCGGGGGCGCAGTGGAAGTGCTCTTCGGCGAGGGGGGTGTGATCGTGCGGATCGTGGAGCGAATAGCGGCCGCGGGGCATGGGTGTCCTGGGTCTTGACGGGCGGGCCGGTCCGTCCGGGCACTGGCCGGCCAACGGGACAGGCCCCCGCCACGGGGGTGCGGGGGCCTGTCCTGGATGGTCCTGCCGCGGTGAGCGCGCCGGTGCACGGGCACGCTCACCGCGGGAGCCTCGGCCCGGTGGGCGTCGGCTCGGGCGTCGGGCTCAGTAGCGGTAGTGGTCCGACTTGTACGGGCCCTCGACCGTCACACCGATGTACTCGGCCTGCTCGGGGCGGAGGGTGGTCAGCTTCACGCCGAGCGCGTCGAGGTGGAGGCGGGCCACCTTCTCGTCCAGGTGCTTGGGCAGCACGTAGACGCCGGTCGGGTACTCGTCGGGCTTGGTGAACAGCTCGATCTGGGCCAGGGTCTGGTCCGCGAAGGAGTTGGACATCACGAACGACGGGTGGCCGGTGGCGTTGCCCAGGTTCAGCAGGCGGCCCTCGGAGAGGACGATGAGGACCTTGCCGTCGGGATAGGTCCAGGTGTGGACCTGCGGCTTGATCTCGTCCTTGACGATGCCGGGGGTCCTGGCAAGGCCGGCCATGTCGATCTCGTTGTCGAAGTGACCGATGTTGCCGACGATGGCCTGGTGCTTCATCTTGGCCATGTCCGAGGCCATGATGATGTCCTTGTTGCCGGTCGTGGTGACGAAGATGTCGGCCTTGTCGACGACCTCGTCCAGCGTCGTGACCTGGTAGCCGTCCATTGCCGCCTGCAGGGCGCAGATCGGGTCGATCTCGGTGATGATCACGCGGGCGCCCTGGCCGCGCAGGGACTCCGCGCATCCCTTGCCGACGTCGCCGTAGCCGCAGATGACGGCGGTCTTGCCGCCGATCAGGGTGTCGGTGGCGCGGTTGAGGCCGTCGACCAGGGAGTGGCGGCAGCCGTACTTGTTGTCGAACTTCGACTTGGTGACGGCGTCGTTGACGTTGATCGCCGGGAACAGGAGGGTGCCGTCGCGGTGCATCTCGTACAGACGGTGGACGCCGGTCGTGGTCTCCTCGGTCACGCCGCGGATCTCGGACGCCAGCTGGGTCCACTTCTGCGGGCTCTCGCTCACCGTGCGGGTGAGGAGTTCGAGGATGACGCGGTGCTCGTCGGACTCGGCGGTGTCGACCGAGGGGACCTTGCCGTCCTTCTCGTACTCGACGCCCTTGTGGACCAGGAGGGTGGCGTCACCGCCGTCGTCCAGGATCATGTTCGGGCCGCCGGTGGGGGTGCCCGGCCAGGTCAGCGCCTGCTCGGTGCACCACCAGTACTCCTCCAGCGTCTCGCCCTTCCAGGCGAAGACGGGGATGCCCTGCGGGTTCTCGGGCGTGCCGTTCGGGCCGACGGCGATGGCGGCCGCGGCGTGGTCCTGGGTGGAGAAGATGTTGCAGGACGCCCAGCGGACCTGAGCGCCGAGGGCGGTCAGGGTCTCGATGAGGACGGCGGTCTGCACGGTCATGTGCAGGGAGCCGGTGACACGGGCGCCGGCCAGGGGCTGCGCCTCGGCGTACTCCTTGCGGATCGCCATCAGGCCCGGCATCTCGTGTTCGGCCAGGGTGATCTCCTTGCGGCCGAAGGCGGCCAGGGAGAGGTCGGCGACCTTGAAGTCCTGTCGGGTGTCGACAGTCGTCATGGAGAGCTGCTCCTCGGGGTGTGGGTCGAGGTGGGTACGGCTGTTCTGCGCGGCGGCGGACACAGGAGTGCCCGGGGAGGGCACAGGCATGCCCCGCGTGCTCGCAGCGCAGTCCGTCGGAGGCCCTCTCTCCCTCGGCCGGTCCGCAGGGGGACCGCCCGACCGCCATCAGCAGCGACGTCTGGCTCCGTCCCAAGCTACACCGACGGACGGGGCCGCCCCCAGCCGGTTGCCGAACACATCAAGCCGAACACGGAGGGTGATGAGGCGGGTGGCAACGAACGGCAGACAGCGGGAAGGAGCCATGGTGAACGGCGGTGAACGGCCACGACCACCGGGGCCGGTGGTCGTCACCGGTCGGTGGTCGTGGCCGAGCAGGGGGTGTGCCCGTCGGCAGGGCCGGACGGGCGCGGGCTCAGTGTTCCGTCGGGGCCGGGCCGCCGGGGCTGGCTGCGGCGTCGGCGCCCTTGGCGGCCTCGGTCTCGCTGTAGATGTCGGGCTCCAGGTAGATCACGCGGGCGATCGGGACGGCCTCGCGGATGCGGGACTCGGCGGCGTCGATCGCGGCGGCGATCTCCGTGGCCGTGTCGTCGTGCCGCACGGCGATCTTCGCGGCGACCAGCAGCTCCTCGGGGCCGATGTGAAGGGTGCGCATGTGGATGATGCGGGTGACGGTGTCTCCGTCGACGACGGCGGCCTCGATCTTCCGGGCCTCCTCGGCACCCGCGGCCTCGCCGAGCAGCAGCGACTTCGTCTCGAGCGCGAGGATCACGGCGATCAGGATCAGCAGGACGCCGATGCAGAGGGTGCCGATGCCGTCCCAGACGCTGTCGCCGGTGAGCAGGGCCATGCCGACGCCGCCGAGGGCGAGGACGAGGCCCACGAGGGCGCCGAGGTCCTCCAGGAGGACGACCGGCAGCTCGGGGGCCTTGGCGTGACGGACGAACTCCTTCCAGGAGCGCTCGCCGCGCACCGCGTTGGACTCCTTGATGGCCGTGCGGAAGGAGAAGGTCTCGGCGATGATCGCGAAGACCAGGACACCGACCGGCCAGTACCAGTGGTCCAGGTCGTGCGGGTGCTTGATCTTCTCGTAGCCCTCGTAGAGGGCGAACAGGCCACCGACCGAGAACAGCACGATGGAGACGAGGAAGGCGTAGATGTAGCGCTCGCGGCCGTAGCCGAAGGGGTGCTGCGGGGTGGCCTGCCGCTTGGCCCGCTTGCCGCCGACCAGCAGCAGGGCCTGATTGCTGGCATCGGCGACGGAGTGCACGGATTCGGCGAGCATCGACGAGGATCCGCTGAAGAGGTACGCCACGAACTTCGCTACCGCGATCGCGGCGTTGGCGACAAGTGCCGCAACGATTGCCTTGGTGCCGCCTGACGCGCTCATGTGTCCGCGTTGTCCCTTCGTACGCCGTTGACGGGCCCGGGTCGGCGTCTTCGTACGCCGCCCGGGGTGTTGACCGTCCTGTAACGGGGGGACATTGTTGCAGCCCTATCGGGCTGCGGTGTGTCAGACCGTCGTCATCGGCCGGTCAGACGACGACCGTGGCCCTGAACAGGGTTCCGGCACCGGACACTTCGGCCTTTTCGCCTGCGGGGACGAACACGGAGGTGCCCGGGGACAGTTCGTGCTCGCCCGCGCGTACGGAGCCGGCGGTGCAGAGCAGGATCTGGGGGGTGGCGCGCGTGAGGTCGTGGGAGGTGCCGCCCGCGGGCAGGACGTAGCGGGAGAGCCGGAACTCGTCGGTGGGGGTGTCGTAGAGCTCCTCGCCGTCGGGGGCGGCCTCCGGGCGCAGCACGCCGGGGTCGCCGGCCTCGAAGCGGACGATGCGCAGGAGTTCGGGGACGTCGACGTGCTTGGGGGTCAGTCCGCAGCGCAGCACGTTGTCGGAGTTGGCCATGATCTCGACGCCGAGGCCGTTCAGGTAGGCGTGCGGGACGCCGGCGCCGAGGTAGAGGGCCTCGCCGGGCTGGAGCCGGACGTGGTGGAGGAGCATGGCGGCGATGACGCCGGGGTCGCCCGGGTAGTGGTGGGCGATGGCGGCGTACGGGGCGTGGTCGCCGCCGAGGCGGTCGCAGGCGGCGGCCGCTTCGGTGACGGTGTGGGCCATCTCGTCACGGTCGGCGGTGAGGATCGCGGTGAGGACCTCGCGCAGGGCCGCTTCCTCGGGGTGCGCGTGCAGCAGGTCGGCGTACGGCTTGAGGGAGTCCACGCCGAGGGCGTCGAGCAGTTCGGCGGCGCGCAGCGGGTCGCGGAAGCCGCAGAGGCCGTCGAAGTCGGTGAGGGCGCAGATCAGTTCGGGCTTGTGGTTGGCGTCCTTGTAGGTGCGGTGCGGGGCGTCGGCGGGGACGCCGCGTCGCTCCTCGTCCGCGTATCCGGCCTTCGCCTGGTCCAGGTCGGGGTGGACCTGGAGGGACAGGGGCGCGCCGGCGGCGAGGAGTTTGAGGAGGAAGGGCAGGCGCGGGCCGAACTTCGCGACCGAGGCCGCGCCGAGTTCCCGCTCCGGGTCGGCGTCGATGACCTCGGCGAGTGTGCCCCGGCCGGTGCGCGAGGGCGCGCCGGGGTGGGCGCCCATCCACATCTCCGCCTGCGGCTCGCCGGTCGGTTCGACGCCGAGGAGCCGGGCGATGGCGGTGGTGGAACCCCAGGCGTAGGGGCGGACGGTGTTGTCGAGGCGATCCATGGGGTTCTCTCTGGGGCGTTCGGCAGGTTCTCTGCGGAGGGCAGAGGGCGGAGGGCAGAGGCGGCGGGAGGGGCGGGGGACGGAGAGGCGGCGTACGCGCGGACGCGGCAGGGCGGACGCCGCCAGAAATCCTGGTCAGGGCATCCGCTGTGGGGCTGTCCCTCGCATGATCAGGCTCTTGAGGTGAGCGCCAGGTAAACGGCGGCGAAATCCGTGACGGCGATCAGTTCGGCAAGGGTCTCCAGTTCGCCGCCCTCCTCCGGTTCCAGTTCGCTGATCGGTGTGTCGTGGCTGAGGGCCAGCTCACGGGCGGCCGGGGCGGCGGTGAGGCCGCCGATCGGGCGGTCGCGGAGCAGCACCACGCGCGCGTGGAGGGCGGGGGTTTCCTCCACGCGGTCACGGAAGAAGTCGTCCGGGTCGGCGCGGCCGGCGAGCGGGCCTGCCAGCAGGGCGCTGTGCGAGCCGAGCGCCTCGGGGAGTTCGGCGACGACGGCGGGGGTGCCGGACAGTTCCGCGAGCGCGGAGGCGAAACGGCGGCCCGCCGGCCCGGCCGAGGTGCCCTCGGTCCACACGACGGGGAGCGCGTCGGCGAGTTCGGCGGCCAGGGTCTTGGCGGGGTTGCTGTAGGCGGCGACGGCCGGGCCGCAGCGTTCGGCGATGCGGTCGAGGCGGTCGGCGACCTTCTCCAGGACGTCCGGCGGGGCGGTGAGCAGGCCGGCACGGTCCAGAAGCGCGAGCAGCGGGGTGAGCAGGGCCCACAGGACTCCGGGGGCGGATGCGGCGAGCTCCTCGTCCTGCTCGTAGGAGGCGGTGGCCATGGGGACGAACAGGCTGTGGGAGCCGCTGGCCGTGTCGGCGAGCGGGGTCCGGGCGGGGGCCACGGCGACGACGGTGCAGCCGCGGCGGTAGGCCTGTTCGGCGAGCAGGGACAGGCCCGGCTCGGTGCCGTCCGGGGTGGCGATCAGGAGCAGGTCCACGGAGCCGGCCCAGCCGGGCAGCTCCCAGCGCAGCGCGCCCGCGGCGGGGGCCACGCCGGTGGGCGCGAGCCGGGTGACGGGGCTGCCGGCGCCGGCGAGCGTACCGAGGAGGTCTGCGGTCTGGGTGGCGGCCGCGCCGGGGCCCGCGATGAGGACGGCGCGGGGGCGGCCGTCCGGTTTGAGGTCGTGGACACCGGCCTCGGCGGCGTACCGCGCGGCGGTGCGGACACGGGCGCCCGCCTCGGCCGCGCCGCGGAGCAGCCCGCGGCGGTCGGCCTCGGCGAGGCCCTCCGGTGAGTCGAGCAGGGATTCGTCGAGCATGGGGCGGCAGCCTCCGATCGGCGGGGCGTCGTACGCGAAGCGTCGTACGCGGGGCGTCGGTACGCGGGGCGTCGGGTCGCGGGGCGGCGGGTCGCTGGTGCGCAGGGTGGCCGGATCGTCGCTTACGCGGGCCGGCGGGCCTCGTCGACGAGGAGGACGGGGATGCCGTCGCGGACCGGGTACGCCAGGCCGCACTCCTGGCCGGTGCAGATCAGCTCGTTGTCCCGCTCCTTGAGGGAGGAATGGCAGGCCGGGCAGGCGAGGATCTCCAGGAGGCCGGTTTCCAGCGGCATGGGGTGGGTTCCCTTCGGGGGCGTATGCGGATGTGCCCGGTCAGGGTACCGCCGGTGAGGGCCCTGCGGGCGGGCAGCGGATGTTGGGGGGCGGCGCCTCGTCCGGCGGGGCCCGCGGTGGCCGCCACGCCCCGCCCGGCTCCGAGGTCCGCGTCTCCCCGGTACCGTGCGGACGCCCTGCCGCCCGCGGCGGCGCGGAAGCCGGCGGGAGCAGGCCCGACCGGCCGTACGCAGCGGACGGTCCGCAGGCCGCACGTGTGCCGGTCCTCGCGGCACCCGACGCCCGAAGCCCGGTGGACGCAGGTGCCGTTGCAGCGTGCCGTGCGGGCCGCTCAGCTGCCGCGGGCCGGATCAGCCTCGGATGACGGCCAGTGCCTCGTCGCGGATTCTGGCCATGGTGGCCCGGTCGCGGGCCTCCGCGTTCAGGCGGATCAGGGGTTCCGTGTTGGAGGGGCGGACGTTGAACCACCAGTCGGCGGCGGTGACGGTGAGGCCGTCCAGTTCGTCCAGGGTGATGCCGTCGCGGCCCTCGTACGCGGCCCTGATCGCGGCGAGGCGGGCGGCCTGGTCGTCGACCGTGGAGTTGATCTCGCCGGAGCCCGCGTAGCGGTCGTACTGGTCGACCAGGGCGGACAGGGTGCCCTGCTGGCCGCCGAGGGCGGCGAGGACGTGCAGGGCCGCGAGCATGCCCGTGTCGGCGTTCCAGAAGTCGCGGAAGTAGTAGTGCGCCGAGTGCTCGCCGCCGAAGATCGCGCCGCTGGTGGCCATCTCGGCCTTGATGAAGGAGTGGCCGACGCGGGTGCGTACCGGCGTGCCGCCGTTCTCCTCGACGACCTCCGGCACCGACCAGGAGGTGATCAGGTTGTGGATGACCGTGCCCTTGCCGCCGTTGCGGGCGAGTTCGCGGGAGGCGACCAGGGCGGTGATCACGGACGGGGAGACCGGCTCGCCGCGCTCGTCGACGACGAAGCAGCGGTCGGCGTCGCCGTCGAAGGCGAGGCCGAGGTCGGCGCCCTCCTCGCGGACCCGCTGCTGCAGGTCGACGAGGTTGGCCGGGTCGAGCGGATTGGCCTCGTGGTGGGGGAAGGTGCCGTCGAGTTCGAAGTACATCGGGACGACGGTGAGCGGCAGACCGGCCAGGACGGTGGGCACGGTGTGCCCGCCCATGCCGTTGCCCGCGTCGACGACGACCTTCAGGGGCCGGACGGAGGTCAGGTCGACGAGGGAGCGCAGATGTGCCGCGTAGTCGTCCAGCGTCTCGCGCCGGGTGACGGCTCCCGCCGTGGCGGCCGGCCCGGGCGCGCCCGACTCGCTCCACTTCTCGACGAGTCCGCGGATCTCGGTCAGGCCGGTGTCCTGGCCGACCGGCGCGGCGCCCGCGCGGCACAGCTTGATGCCGTTGTACCGGGCCGGATTGTGCGAGGCGGTGAACATCGCGCCGGGCAGGTCCAGTGCGCCCGAGGCGTAGTAGAGCTGGTCCGTGGAGCAGAGGCCGATCTCGGTCACGTCGACGCCCTGGGCCGCGGCGCCGCGGGCGAAGGCGCCCGACAGGCCGGGCGAGGAGGGCCGCATGTCGTGCCCGGTGACGATGGCGCTCGCGCCGGTCACCCGCGCGAAGGCGGCGCCGAAGAGTTCGGCCAGGGACTCGTCCCACTGGTCGGGGACGACCCCGCGTACGTCGTACGCCTTCACGATCTGTGACAGATCAGCAGTCACGGCCAGCCCTTCCGGAGGTCCTGTCGGTCCTCACAAACTACCCGCAGCGGATGCCACCCCGCCGCGGGCGGTTCGTGGTGACCGACGGGTGTCGGGTCAGGGCAGCATCCACCCGAGGACGGAGGTGCTCTGCCCCACCGCGATCAGGCACATGACGAGCAGCAGGCCGAGGCTCCAGGGCAGTACCTTGCGCAGCAGGTCCCCTTCCCTGCCCGCCAGTCCGACGGTGGCGCAGGCGATGGTGAGGTTCTGCGGCGAGATCATCTTGCCGAGGACGCCGCCCGAACTGTTCGCGGCCGCCAGCAGCTCGGGCGGGAGTCCGGACTCCCGCGCGGCGGTCACCTGGAGGGCGCCGAAGAGTGCGTCGGCCGAGGTGTCCGACCCGGTGACGGCGACGCCGAACCAGCCGAGGACGGGTGACAGGAAGGCGAGCCCGGCACCGGCGGCGGCGACGAAGTAGCCGATCGTCGCCGCCTGGCCGGAGAGGTTCATGACGTGGGCGAGCGCCAGCACGGAGGTCACCGTGAGGATCGCGAACCGCAGTTCGTGCACGGTCGCGAGCCATTCCCCGGCCGCCACGCGCGCGTGTACGCCGAGGTGTACCGGATGACGGTCCACATGATGGGGAAGAGGCCGAAGACCGCTCCCTGGACGGCACTGGAGAGTGTCTGGTCCAGAGGCATGCGATAAGCCAGGCAGGCCACCAGAACGGCACCCGGCAGGCCGATCAGGCCCGCCAGGTGCGCTTTCATGCGGAGGCCGCCGAGCAGGACGAGGACGATCACGAGGGGGAGCGCCACCACGAGGGCGGAGAGACCGAGTGAGCCGGCGACGGGTTCCAGTTCCTGGACGTACACGGACGCACCTCCTGAATTCCGCGATGCGGAAGAAGAATCTCGCTACGCCCTCGGAATGGTCGTGTCCTCGACAAGTGCGCGTCAATGGGCGTGCGGCACCTTGCTTTCGGGACGGGTGGGGCGGGAGGGAAGCGAGGAGCGGCGCACCCGGGCAACCGGCGCGGCCGTGCGAACGGCCTCACGGGTAAGGGGTGTTCAAGGCTCAGGCGTCAGGACCGACGCACGTCGTCCGGCGTCAGTTGTCGGGGGAGCGGAGCACGCGCAGGTGGCCGCGTCGCGCGACCTCCATCGGATCCGCGCCGCGTCCGCCGCCGACCGCCCGCTCCTGGGGCCGGGCCGCTTCGCGCACCGCGTCCGCGAGCGCTTCGAGATCGTCCCCGCTGGGCCGCGCCGGGGCCGAACCGTCGAGCAGACGGACGACCTCCCAGCCGCGCGGTGCGGTGAGGCGCTCGGAGTGCTCGGCGCACAGGTCGTAGCAGTGGGGTTCGGCGTAGGTGGCGAGCGGGCCGAGGACCGCGGTCGAGTCGGCGTAGACGTACGTCAGCGTCGCGACGGCGGGGCGGCCGCAAGCGGTGCGCGAACAGCGACGTACAGGGCTCACGATGTTGGACGGTACCGCACTCTTGAGCGGGCCGCGACGACTCCCCACCTGCGCGCTGCCCCGTGTCGTGGCCTGAAACGCCCCACACGCCCCTCCCGGCACACGCCCTTGACCTGCTCCGACGCCCGCGTGCGGAGCATCCGCGGATTCCGCTCCGGTCATCACTTGGTACAAACACCGTCAAATACCTTGAGACCACCGGCGCATGAAAGATATGAAATCGAGTCGAACCTTGGCCGGAATGCTCATGCGACGGTGCCGTGCGGGGGCGGGATCCGAAGCGGGCGGGGGCCGGGGGCCGGGCCGGTGCGGGGCCGAGGTCCGCAAGCCGTGTGGGGGCCGGGCGCGTCGGACCGGCGGAGACTACGCTTCACCGTGATGGACACCCCTGTGACGCCCCGTGCCGCGGACCGCGGGCCCCGCCGTCGTGATCGCCACGGCCGGGGCATGCGCGGGCCGATCGCGCCTCCCCAGGTGCCGCTCGCCGCCAGCCGCGCGGAGACGTTCGCGGATCTGGTGCAGGACTCCGTGGAGCGGCTGGAGCGGCGATGGCCCCAGCTGGCCGACATCGACTTCCTCGTGCTGGAGGTCCCGCGCCTGGACGCGCCAGGAGCGGGATGGAGCGACGAGCCGGTGCCGCTGGGCGGCACCGTGCCGACCCGCGAGGGGCACCCCGCGCGGGTCGTGATCTACCGCCGGCCGGTGGAGATCCGCACCAAGGGGCGCGACGAGCGGGCGGCGCTGGTCCACGAGGTCGTCGTGGAGCAGGTCGCCGAGCTGCTGGGGCTGACGCCGGAAACCGTGGATCCCCGGTACGGCGAGGACTGACGGCCGAAGGCCTGTCGGCGGTCCCTACTTCTGCAGGACCGACAGGTCCTCCTCCGTCTCCGGCACCGCCACCATGCCCCGGTCGTCGGGGAGGGCCTGGACCGTGAAGGCCGGGACGCCGTCCTTCGTGGCGGTGAGGGTCCGTGAGGCGTAGACGGGTGTGTCGTCCGACTCGGGCTCGACCGTCAGCGCGTACGTGCCCTCGACGTCGTCCGGGACCGGAACCTCGATGTTCCGGGTGGTACCAGCCTTGATCGTGTACGTCCCGGTCGCCGGCGTACCGCCCTCGCTGCCCGCGGAGACGGTGACCCTGACCTTGGCGGCACCCTCGGGCGCGGCCACGGCGAGGATGCTGCCCTTGGCCGTGTTGTCGACGGACGTCGCCCGCACCCCGACCTCGCGGGCCGCCGGGACGAAGGCCGACTCCTGGCTGTCCCCCTTGCCGCGCAGCACCCGAACGGCCGCCACAACGGGCACCGGGCCGTCCGTCGGCGTGAGGACCAGGGAGCCCGCCTCCCCGCGTGTGACGTCGCCGAGGTCGACGGCGGTCGTCATGCCGCCCTTCACGTGCACCGTCTCGTTGCCGGCCGGTGTGATCAGCCCGGAGGGCGACGCGAGCTGTACCTTCAGGTCGGCGTCGACATTGCCGGGAGTGAAGACGACCAGGCGTACGGCGGTGGCGTCCTCGGGGATGCCGGGCAGGACCAGGCTGCCCGCCGGATCGGCCGACGCGGCCAGCCAGTCACCGCCGAGCGACTCGTCCAGGGCCTGTACGGCCGCGCCGACCCGCCCGCTGCGGACGACGACGTGGACCGTCACATCGGTCTGCTCCTCGTCGGTGAGCGTGGACAGCAGCACCGGTTCGGAGGAGTGCGGCTTGACCGTGATGCCCTCCCCCACCGTGGTCTCGAGGGCGCCGTCCTTGCCGTAGATCTCGATGTCCACGACGGCGGCGGAGTCGTCGGGGTTGGTCAGGTGGACGTAGTCGGTGCGCTCGGTCGCGGTGCTCGCGCCGGGGAACCAGAACTCCGTGTCCGGGGCGGAGCAGTTGACGCCCTGCAGGCCCCGGCCGGTGCCCACGGCGACCTCGGTGGTCTGCTGCACGGTCCAGCCGGGGGCGAAGCGGCCCTCGGCGGTGCCGACGAGCGCGGGCGCCCCGCCTCCGGGGACGTCCGCGGTGACCGGCTTGCCGGGCTCCCCCTTGTGCTCCAGCACCGGCTTCCCGGGCTTCGCGGACTCGCCGTCCTTCCCCCCGTCGCCGTCCTTCTCCCCGTCGCCGTCCTTCTCCCCGTCCTCCGCGTCTTCGTCCGTGCCTTCGTCCGTGCCTTCCTCCGCGGGCTGTCCCGTGGCGGCCGGCTGGAGCCGGGCGCTGCCCTCGCTCTCCGTGCCCTTCGTGACGGGCGTGAAGGACGTGTACGTCGTCTCGGCGAGGTCGGAGCCGCTGGGCGTCGGGCACAGCAGGCTCGAACGTTCCACGGGCAGGTGGGCCGCCGCCGTCGCGACGCCGTCCTCCGCGGTCGTGGGGTCCGGCTCGGTCAGGACGGCGAAGCCGGTGACGGCGGCGAGTGCGGTGGCTCCCGCGATCAGGGACAGGGTGGTGCGGTTCACTGCTGGCTCCCGTCGGGACGCTCACTGCCCGGCTGGGGGCGGTGCGGCTGCTCGGGGTCGTACGACGCGTCGTAGCCCTGCGCATAGGTCTGGTCGTAGCCGTCGTAACCCTCGTAGCCCTGCCCGTACGCCGACGGGTCGTACGCGCTCGGGTCGTACTGCGGCTGCTGGGGCGTGCCGTCGTAGGCGTACGGGTCGTACTGACCGCCCTGACCGCCCTGACCGGCCTGGCCGGCCTGGCCGGCCTGGTGCGGCTGTCCGTAGCCGTCCGTCGCGTACTGCTGTTGCCGCTCCTGTTGCGACGGCGGCTGCTGCTGTCCCTGCGGGTACGAGGCGGCGGTGGTGTAGGCGCCGTCGTACTCGGGGTTCGGATTCGGGTCCGGGTAGCTCGAGACGTCCCATTCGTCGTAGGGCCGCTGCTGCGGAATGGCCGCGGGAGCCGGCTCCGGCGGGGCTTCGAACCCGTCGGCCGCGCTCTCGGCCACACCGCCGTCCGTGCCCGCCTCCTCGGCGGCCGCGGCTTCCGCCTCCGCCTGGGCGCGCAGGCGGCGGGCGCGGCGGCCGTCGCCTGCGAGCTCCTCGGCAGGGACGGCCGGCTCCTCGGGCAGGTCGTCGTCGACGTCGCGGCGCCGGCCGGGCAGCGCGAGCACGACGAGGACGACGGCGAGCAGCCCCTGCGCCCACAGCCACGCGGTGTGGGTGAACGGGTCCTCGTAGGTGACGGCCAGCTGTCCGCCGGTGGCGGGGAGCCGGAAGCCCTGGGCCCAGCCGTCGACCGTGGTGCGGGTCAGCGGCTTGCCGTCGAGGGTGGCGGTCCAGCCCTCGGCCGCGGCGTCGGCCAGGCGCAGGACGCGCCCCTCGGCGCCGTCGGGGATCCCGGTGCTGATCCCGACCGGTCCGGCGGCCACGGTCTGCGGCTCGCCCTCCCCTTCCTTCGCGGGGACGACGGTCGCGCGGGCCACGTTCTGGTCGACGCGCCACAGCGCGCCGCCCGCCTGCTGGCTGAGCCGGGTCAGGCCGGGCGTGGCGTCCAGGACGCGGGTGACCTCGCGGGGCGCGCCCGGGTGGACGAGGACGTAGCGCACCGCGAATGCGCCGAGCTGGTCGGCCTGGTCGGCGCCGGAGCCGGCGACGAGGTTGGCGACGACCTTGTCGAGCCCGGTGTTCGCACCGCTCGCGGCGGCGATCTCCGCGTCGCCCATGCGGGCACCGGAGCCGCGGACCAGTACGTAGTCGACGCGGGCGGCGGAGTCGCTGTCGAGGACGAGGGTGCGGGCCTGGTCGCGAGTGCCGCTCTCCTCGGCGACGAACGCGGGCACCTGCACGGGGTCGCGTCGTTCGAGCGGTCCGTCGGCGCCGCGGAGCACCCAGCCGGCGGCGGCCAGCAGCGGGCCGACCGCGCAGGCGAGGGCGATCAGCACGGCGACCGGCTGACGCCAGCCGAAGCTCTGCTCGGCGACGCGCGCGCGGGCCCCGTCGGCGCCGAGCGTGGCCGCGGCCAGCAGGGCGATGCCGTAGACGAGGGTCGCGGGCCCCGCCCAGGTGGAGCCGTTGGACAGGACCGCGAAGACGAGTCCGACCAGGGCGGCCGTCCAGGCGGCGCGGATGGCGAGGAGGCGCTCGGAGCGGAGCAGGGCCGCGAGGGCGGCGAGCACGATGCCGACGAGCACCGGTCCGCCGGCCGCGCCGGGGCCGCCGGGGCTCGCGCCGAGCAGGTCGAGGGCGGAGGCGGCGGAGGCGCCGTACTCCAGGCCCGCCTCCTGGAAGAAGCCGAACGGGAGCAACGACAGCGACCAGGGGGCGAGGACCAGCAGCGGGGTGCCGAGCTGGGCCAGGAAGCGGAGCCCGTGGGCCACGAGGTCGGACCTGCGCAGGGCGAGGACGCCGAGGCCGAGGAACAGGGCGATGGGCCACACGATCGGGGTGAACGCGGTGGCGAGGGTGAGCAGCAGCGCGTACGCCCAGGTCGCGCGCCAACTGCCGCGGACACCGGGGTCGTTGGTGAGTCCGCTCGCGGCGGTGCCCGCGCGGGCGATCAGCGGCAGCAGCACGGCGAGGACGGCGGTGCCGATCCGGCCGCCGGCGAGGGCGCCCGCGACGGCGGGCAGGAAGGCGTAGGCGACGGCGGCCCAGGCGCGCAGCAGCCGGGACTCGACGAGCGGGCGGGAGGCGAAGTAGGCGGTGAGGCCGGCCAGCGGCACCGAGCCGATGAGCAGGACCGTCACGGCGAGCCCGGTCGAGCCGAGCGTCAGGGTGGCCAGGGACGCCACGAGGGCGAGGTAGGGCGGTGCGGAACCGGTGCCGCCGGCGCCCACCGTGTGCCAGGCGTCCGTGTAGCGCGCCCACAGCTCGCCGGAGCCGGCGGGGGCGGGCAGCAGGGCGCCGCCCGCGAGCGCGCCGCCGCCGCCGAGAAGGGTGCGGCAGGCCGCGAGGGAGAGGAGCAGCAGGAGCAGGAAGAGCACCGGGCCGGGCTTGCGGGCGATCCGCTTGAGCCGGGCGAACTGCTCGACCTCGATGAAGTCGGCGTCGTCCCCGCCGGGTCCGGACTCGACGGCACCGCCGTGCCGTCCGGCGCCGGTGGTGATCTCGGGGTCGGAGCTGCCGACGAGGCTGCCCGCGGCCTGTTCGACGGTGACGCGGACGGTCGCGCCGGGCGGCGGGAACAGCGCCCGCAGTTCTCCCTTGTCGATCTGCGGGCTGCCGCGGCGGCGCCGTCCGGCGAGGATGCGTTCGGGCCGCAGCAGGGTGCCCACGAGGCCGCGTATCTCGTCGACGGCCTGGCCGGGGACCTTGCCGACGAGGTAGGCGAAGGTCCGCAGCACGGTGCCGAGGACGAGCCGCAGCAGTACCCAGGGCAGTGCCGCGGTACGGGTGTTGACGAGCAGGGTGTGGACGGCGCCCGCCTTGTCCACCTTGTGCGGGGAGGCGGCGGTGCGGCCCACGCAGTCGACGGCGCGGCGTTCGCGGGAGGCGGCCTCGGCGTGCCGTACGACCGCGTCGGGGGCGACGAGCACCCGGTGTCCCGCCGCGTGCGCGCGCCAGCACAGGTCGACGTCGTCCCGCATCAGGGGCAGGTGCCGGTCGAATCCGCCGAGTTCGTCGAAGACGTCGCGGCGGATCAGCATGCCGGCGGTGGACACCGACAGGACGGAGCGGACCTGGTCGTGCTGTCCCTGGTCCTGTTCGCGGCGGTCCAGGCCGGTCCAGCGGCGGCCGGAGCTGGCGATGGAGACGCCGACCTCCAGCAGTTGCCTGCGGTCGTACCAGCCGCGGAGCTTGGGGCCGACGACGGCGACGTCGTCCCGGCCGAGTTCGTACTCGTTCTCCACGACGCCCAGCAGCCGGGCCAGCGCGTCGGGTTCGGGAGCGCAGTCGTCGTGCAGCAGCCACAGCCACTGCACCGGCTCCCCGTGCGGGAGGTCGGGCAGGTCGTACGCGTCGTCGTGCCAGCTGCGCGTGACCGGGTCCCAGCCGCTGGGCCGCTTCAGATAGGGCAGGTCGTCCGGGGTGAGGTCCGGCGCGGCACGGTGGCACTCCTCGACGGCCTGGCCGAAGCCGGTGCGCCGGGCGAGGTGCAGGACGTGGTCGTCGCCGAGGGCTTCGCCGACCAGTCGGGCGGAGTCGTCCGCGCTGCCGGTGTCGGCGCCCATGGCGAACTGGACGGGGCGTTCCTGGCCGAGTAGCCCGGCGAGCGCGTCGGGCAGCCAGCGGGCTCCGTCGTGGGAGACGAGCACCGCGGTCACCACATGACGCGGGAACTCTGGTGCGGCAGCGGCGTCTTGACGGGCTGCCGGGTGACTGTGCACGGACATCGAGGTACGGGCCCCGGTTCAGTGGACTGTGGGGGACGCCCGTGCCCGGTGGGGGCGGCGTGGCGTCTCGGACGAGCAACCACACTATCGGCTGGGCAGCGAGGCGGCCCGCCGCCTGCGGACAACCCGCACACGACGGGCCGTAAGCGAAGTATGCGCACATCCCGGCCGTCCGACGCACGCATGAACAAGGCGTGCATACGGAGGTGACGTGCGTGACGTGCCGCTTCTCAGACGGCGGCCTTCTTCAGCCGACGGCGCTCCCGCTCGGACAGACCGCCCCAGATGCCGAAGCGCTCGTCGTTGGCAAGGGCGTATTCGAGGCACTCGGAGCGGACTTCACAGGCGAGGCAGACCTTTTTGGCCTCCCGGGTGGAGCCGCCCTTCTCGGGGAAGAACGACTCGGGGTCGGTCTGTGCGCACAGCGCGCGCTCCTGCCAGCCGGGCTCCTCGTCCGCGTCGTCGACCAGCAGTTGCTGCACCAGCTCCGTCATGCGCGCCCCTCGTCCGTCTTTCGCGTCCCCGTGATGCTGCCGTTACCGATACCGGCCGAACGACACGAGTGAAATTACAAGTGTGCTGATCCGGGCGAGTCAAGCTGAGATCTGCTATTGGCTCCCTTATTCACTCTGCGGAACCAAGCCCGAGCCGAAAGTGTTCAAATCGCCATAAACGTTGACACGCTGATGGGCCCTCAGGGGAACCCGCCCCGCGCAGAGCCTCCACGGAGCAGGACGCCCGGCCGGTTCGATCCCGTTGACCCACTCACGCCACAGCGACCCGGATCACATTCGGATCACAGGACCGCAACGGCACTTGTGCGCCCGACCGTGTGCCCCTTGTGTCCCCGGAACCACGTGAGCAAACCTTTCGCCTCGCAGGTGAACCTGATGGGGTGAACCGTGTCCCACGATCCGGGCATCGAGTTGACACTGGAGGTCTGAGCCGCTGTCCTTGTGGGCATGCTCGCGAACCTGGCACTCGCCTCGACCCGCTCCGCCGGGTCCCTCGGTGCTGCCCGCGCTCGCTGTAGCTGTCGTTGTTCCGGTTGTTGAGCCCAACGCGCTCCGGCCCTTCGGGTCACCCTCGACCCGACCGCTTTTTCCTCCGCTCCCATCAGGGCACTTTCCGCCGCCGTCCGTGATCCGGACACATGCGGCACGTCGTCCGCGGCAGGCCGGTTCTCCGCACGGCCCCGCCCGACGGCCGCACCCTCTGCTTCCCGAGTGCTTCCCCACCGCTTTCCCACCGCTTCCCGACCGCTTCTCCGCCGAGGAACCACCGCATCCATGAACAGCGACAGTGACCTCCAGATCGCCGGCGACATCCTCGAAGTACCGCACCTCCTGCAGACCCCGCGCGAGCACCCGGCGACCGTCGCCGAGTTCGTCGGCCTGGCCCGCTCGCTCGCCGCCGACCGGTCCCAGTGGGAGCACCTGGTGCGGTACGACGCGAGCAGCCGCTGGTACCACCGGCTGCGCGCCGTTCCCCAGGTCCCCGGCTCCGCTCGAGCGGCGGAGCCCCCCATCGGCTACGAGGTGTGGCTGTTGTCCTGGGTGCCCGGACAGGGCAGCGGACCGCACGACCACGGCCGCTCCTCCGGCATCCTGACCGTCCTGGCCGGCTCCCTCACCGAGCACACCGGACGCGGCGCGCGCACGCTGACGACAGGCACGGAGCGGGTGTTCGCGCCGGGCTACGCGCACGAGGTCGTCAATGACGCGCTGGAGCCGGCGGTCAGCCTGCACGTGTACTACCCGGGCCTGACCGAGATGCCGATGCACCCGGCCGCCCCGCACTGCGAGGCGCGGCCAAAGCCCCGGACGCCGACCGCCTGACCAGCCCCCTGTCCGCCCCCGTGTGCGGCGGACCGGCCGACACGGTGCCGCGTCCCGCCCGACGGCTGACAGACTGCTTCCCATGCGCATTGTGGTTCTGGCAGGCGGCATCGGCGGTGCCCGTTTCCTGCGCGGTCTGAAGCGGGCCGTGCCGGACGCGGACATCACGGTCATCGGCAACACCGGGGACGACATCCACCTCTTCGGGCTGAAGGTCTGCCCGGACCTCGACACGGTGATGTACACCCTCGGCGGCGGCATCGACGAGGAGCGGGGCTGGGGACGGACCGACGAGAGCTTCCGGCTCAAGGAGGAGCTGGCGGCGTACGGCGTCGGCCCGGGATGGTTCGGGCTCGGCGACCGGGACTTCGCCACGCACATCGTGCGGACGCAGATGCTCGCCGCCGGCTATCCGCTGAGCGCGGTGACCCAGGCCCTCTGCGAGCGCTGGCAGCCGGGCGTCCGGCTGATCCCGATGACCGACGACCGCGTGGAGACGCATGTGGCCGTCACCCTGCCCGCCGGCGACCCGGCAGCGGGGCCGCCGGCGGGATCCGGGGCCGGGGAGACCCCGCCGGGTTCCGCGTCGGGCTCCGGTACGCGCAGGGTGATCCACTTCCAGGAGTACTGGGTGCGGCTGCGGGCTTCGGTCCCGGCCGAGGCGGTCGTGCCGGTCGGCGCGGAACAGGCGAAGCCGGCACCGGGTGTGCTGGAGGCGATCGCCGCGGCCGACGTGATCCTCTTCCCGCCGTCCAACCCGGTCGTCTCCATCGGCACGATCCTCTCCGTCCCCGGCATCCGGGAGGCGATCGCCGAGGCGGGCGTGCCGGTGGTCGGCCTGTCACCGATCGTCGGCGACGCGCCCGTGCGCGGCATGGCCGACAAGGTGCTCGCGGCGGTCGGCGTCGCATCCACGGCGCGGGCGGTGGCCGAGCACTACGGCTCGGGCCTGCTGGACGGCTGGCTGGTCGACACGGTCGACGTGGCCGGCGTGGAGCACGTCGAGGAGGCGGGCATCCGCTGCCGGGCCGTGCCCCTGATGATGACCGACGTCGACGCCACCGCCCGGATGGCCGGGGAGGCGCTCGCTCTGGCGGAGGAGGTGCGGGCGGTTTGAACGGCACGCGTGCGCACGACGACGTATCCGCGGGTGGCGCGGCGTCCGGCGGGTACCGGGTGTGGGCCGTCGCGGGGCTGCCCGAGGTCCGGCAGGGGGACGACCTCGCGAAGCTGATCGCGGCCGCGGAGCCGGGGCTGGCCGACGGGGACGTGCTGCTCGTCACCTCCAAGATCGTCTCCAAGGCGGAGGGCCGGATGCGGCAGGCCGCCGACCGGGAGGCCGCGATCGACGCGGAGACGGTACGGGTGGTGGCCCGGCGCGGCCCTCTGCGCATCGTCGAGAACAGGCAGGGCCTCGTCATGGCCGCGGCCGGGGTCGACGCCTCCAACACGCCCTCCGGCACGGTGCTGTTGCTCCCCGAGGATCCGGACGCGTCCGCGCGGGCGATCCGCGAGGGCCTGCGGGACGCCCTCGGGGTCACGGTCGGCGTACTGGTCACCGACACCTTCGGGCGCCCCTGGCGGGCGGGACTGACGGACGTCGCGATCGGCGCCGCGGGCGTCCACGTCCTGGACGACCTGCGCGGCGGGACGGACGCGTACGGCAATCCGCTGGGAGCCACCGTGGTCGCCACCGCCGACGAACTCGCCGCGGCGGGCGACCTGGTCAAGGGCAAGGCCGCGGGCCTGCCGGTGGCCGTCGTACGCGGGCTGCCCGCCCTGGTGGCGGCCGACGGCGAGCACGGCGGGGACGCGCGGGCCATGGTCCGCGACTCCCGCGACGACATGTTCCGGCTCGGCACGTCGGAGGCGGTACGGCAGGCGGTGACCCAGCGCCGCACGGTACGGGCCTTCACCGACGAGCCGGTCGACCCGGGGGCGGTGCGCCGCGCGGTGGCCGCGGCCGTGACGGCTCCGGCCCCGCACCACACCACCCCGTGGCGGTTCGTCCTGCTGGAGTCGCAGGCGTCCCGGACCCGGCTGCTCGACGCGATGCGGGACGCCTGGATCGCGGACCTGCGCCGGGACGGCAAGTCGGAGGACTCCGTCGCCAAGCGGGTCCGCCGCGGCGACGTCCTGCGCAACGCGCCCTGCCTGGTCGTGCCCTGCCTGGTCATGGAGGGCTCGCACACCTACGGGGACGCGCGGCGGGACGGTGCGGAGCGGGAGATGTTCGTGGTCGCGACGGGTGCCGGCGTGCAGAACTTCCTGGTCGCCCTGGCCGGTGAGCGGCTGGGCTCGGCATGGGTGTCGTCGACGATGTTCTGCCGGGACGTGGTCCGCGAGGTCCTGGACCTGCCGACGGGCTGGGACCCGATGGGCGCGGTGGCGGTGGGCCACCCCGCCGGGGAACCCCGGCCGCGGCCGGAACGGGACGCGGCCGCGTTCATCGCGGTGCGGTGAGCCGGACGGCGATGAAGCAGACGGCGGTGGGCGGGACGGGACGCGCGGGGCGCCTACCCTCGTAGGAGCCCCGTCTCCTCCTACCCCCGCACCCTCGCACTTCCCAGTTCCTCACCTCAGCCCCTCTCCCCCCGGGACCCCTCCGTGGCAGGACGTTTCGCTCCCCGACCCGCTTCCCGCCCCGCTCGTACGACCGCGCGGGACGGGCGGGCCGTCGAACCCGCGGGGGTGCCGCGGCAGTCCTCGGCCCCGGCCGCCCCGTCCCTGGTCCGGACGTGGGTGCCGGACGGCCCGCTGGACCTCGGACTGGTCCTCGGGCCGCTGCGGCGCGGGTCCGGGGACCCGACGTTCCGCACGCTGCCGGACGGTTCCGTGTGGCGGACGAGCCTGACACCCGCCGGGCCGGGCACGCTGCGGGTGACGCGGCACGGCGACGAGGTACGGGGCGAGGCGTGGGGCCCGGGGGCCGGGTGGTTCCTGGACCGGCTGCCCGACCTGCTCGGCGCCGCCGACGACCCGGCCGCGTTCGTCCCCCGGCACAAGCTGCTGGCGCTCACCCGGCACCGCCGGCCCGGGCTGCGGCTGGCCCGGACCGGGCTGGTGCTGGAGTCGCTGATCCCGTCGGTCCTGGAACAGAAGGTCACCACCGGTGAGGCGTACCGGGCGTGGCGGCTGCTGGTCCGGAAGTACGGGGAGCCGGCCCCCGGGCCCGTGCCCGAGCGGATGGCGGTGCTGCCGTCGCCCCGGACCTGGGCGCTGATCCCCTCCTGGGAGTGGCACCGGGCCGGTGTCGACGCCAAGCGGGCGTCCACGGTGCTGCGGGCGGTGCGGGTCGCGGCGCGGCTGGAGGAGGCGGCCGGGATGGCTCCGGCGGCGGCGCGGGCCCGGCTGGAACTGGTGCCGGGCATCGGGCCGTGGACGTCGGCGGAGACGGTGCAGCGCAGTCACGGCGCGCCGGACGAGGTGACCACGGGGGACCTGCATCTGCCGGGCATCGTGGGGTGGGCGCTGGCCGGGAACCGGGACGCGGACGACGCGGCGATGCTGGAACTGCTGGAGCCGTATGCCGGTCAGCGGCACCGGGCGGCGCGGCTGATCCTGCTGAGCGGACGGACGCCGGCGCGGCGGGCACCGAAGATGCCGCGCTGGGACATCGGACGGCTGTGAGGCGCGAGCCTCCTGCCGTCCGACGCCCTCGGTCCTTCGAATCCCCCCGCCCGTGCCCCCGGTTACTCGTCCGAGGAGAACCGCACCGACCCCGCCGGGATCCGCGCGTCGCACCAGACCCTGACCCCGTCCCGGAGTTCGTTGCGGGCGCCGACGACCGCGCCGTCGCCCACCACCGTCCCGGTGAGGACCGACCGCTCCCCCACCCGCGCACGCGTGCCGATCAGTGAGTCGGTGACGACCGCGCCGGGTTCGATGACCGCACCCGGCAGGATCGTGCTGCCGAAGACGCGCGCGCCCTCCGCCACGAACGCGCCCTCGCCCACCACGGTCCCGCCCGCCAGCTTGGCGTCCGGCGCCACTCTCGCCGTCGGCAGGACCAGCCGGTCGCCGCAGCGCCCCGGGACCGCCGGGGACGGGGCTCGGCCCAGTACCAGGTCCGCGGAGCCCCGGACGAAGGCCGCCGGGGTGCCGAGGTCAAGCCAGTACGTGGCGTCGACCAGGCCCTGGAGATGGGCTCCGGCCGCCAGCAGTTCCGGGAACGTCTCCCGCTCCACCGACACCGGCCGGCCCGTGGGGATCGTGTCGATGACCGAGCGGCGGAAGACGTACGCCCCCGCGTTGATCTGGTCGGTGACGATCTCCTCGGGTGTCTGCGGTTTCTCCAGGAACGCCAGGACGCGGCCCGTGTCGTCGGTGGGGACCAGGCCGTACGCCCTCGGGTCCGTCACCTTCGTCAGGTGCAGCGAGACGTCGGCGCCCGTCGCCCTGTGGGTGTGCACCAGCGCCCGGATGTCCAGGCCCGTGAGGATGTCGCCGTTGAAGATCAGCACCGGTTCGTCGGGGCCGGAGTGCAGCCGGGAGGCGACGTTGCGGATGGCGCCGCCGGTGCCGAGCGGCTCCTCCTCCGTCACGTATTCGATGTGCAGCCCCAGCGACGATCCGTCGCCGAAGTACGGCTCGAAGACCTCGGCCAGATAGGACGTGGCCAGGACGATGTGCTCGACGCCCGCCGCTCTCGCTCTCGCCAGCTGGTGCGTGAGGAAGGGCACCCCGGCCGCCCGGATCATGGGCTTCGGTGTGTGCACCGTGAGCGGGCGCAACCGTGTGCCCTTGCCGCCGACCAGGAGAATCGCTTCTGTCACCTGTCGTCTCTGCTTCCTGCCGGGACCGGCCGAACTGTCTTTCGGCCGGCCAGTGTATGCAGACCGTCGCACAGCGGTTTCGACGGCGGTGTCTCCGGCAGGAGGGAACGCGGGCCCGGCGGCCCGCCGTTCTCAGCGGCCCTGGTAACCGGCCGCCGCGGAGCGGGCGGTGCCGAGCTTGTCGTAGAGCTTCCCCCCTGGGCACACGGTGTTGAACCCGTCCCGGTGGCCGGAGATCACGTTCATCCGTACCTTCGTGCCTTTTGCGTAGAGATTGCCACCATCGGACGTCAGGTATGTCTTCGCGCCCGGATCCATGCCGTGCAGTCCGAGCTTCCACGCGGCGAGCTGGGCGACGCCCGTCACCGCGGCGGCCGGCGGGTCCGTGGTGTCGAAGGTGCCGAGAACCGCCACGCCCATGGTGCTGCTGTTGAACCCCAGAGTGTGGGCGCCCAGGACCGGGTTGGCCACTCCCCCGGCCCGGCCCTCGTAGATCTTCCCGCACTTGTCGACGAGGAAGTTGTAGCCGACGTCCCGCCAGCCCATGCTCTCCGTGTGGTAGCGGTAGATACCGCGGATGACGGAAGGGGCCTGCGCGCACGTGTAGTTGTTGCCGGAGGCGCTGTGGTGCACGAAGGCCGCGCCCACCTTGTCGGTGTAGACGAACGCCTGCTCCCGCAGGCTCTCGTCCGCACCCCACCCGCTGCGCGTGACGATGCCGGGGCGCGGGCCGATGTGCGGATTCGCCTGCTGTCCGGCCGCCTCGGTGCCGCGCAGGGCGTGGTACTCCTCCTCGGTCTCGGCCCGGGTCAGCGCCGGGATCCCGGTGGCGCCCAGGGGCACGAGCGGGGCGTTGGCGGCGGATGCGGCAGCGGCCCCCGCGCTCATCACACCGGTCCGGGGAGCCTCCGCCGCGGGGCCCGCGGAGCCGTCTGCGGGGTTCTGGTCGGGGTTCTGGTCGGTGTTCTCGCCGGGGCTCTCGGCGGAGCTCTCGGCAGTGCCGTCCTCGGGCGGGGCGCCGTCCCCCGGGTCGACGAGTTCGAGGCGCATCCCGGACGGCAGCAGCGAGGCGGACTTCTCGGCGCCTTCCCCGGCGGTGGAGCCGGTGGAGCCGGAGCCGGCCTCCGGCTCCGGCTCCGCGTCCGGTCCGGTCTCCGCCCGGACCCGGATCTCCACGCCGTCCGACTCGCCCACCCACAGCGGTGCGGTGGCACCGCGGACCCGGCCCGAGGTGCGTTCCGCGGTCCCGGGATCGGCCCCGTGGTCGGCGTTGTGGGTCTCGACGTCCTGCCAGCCGGACCAGGCGCCGGTGTCCGCCGCGCGGGCGCGGACCTGGACCCGGCCGTGGAGTTCGGCGGCGGGGTCGTCCCAGATGACGCCGACGAGGGAGAAGTGCCGTACGGACCGCGGGGCGAGGCCGAACGCGGCGGCGCCGGAGGCACGGTCGGGCTCGAGGGGCCGCAGGGGCAGCGACTGGGTGCTGCCGGGGGTACTGGACCCGGTCGTCACCGCTGCGCGGGTGGCCGCCGTGTCCGTCCGGCCCGGGCCCGCGTCCGCCGCGGCGGCGGACGGGGCGAGGGGCAGGGCGAGTGCGGCCGCACAGGTGACACCGATGGAGGAAGCAAGAGTTCTACGCATGCCCCTGATCTTGAACATAGTCATACAAATCTGTCCATCGGGGAATTGACGGGCTGTCGGGACCCGTTCCGCCGAACCGGTGCCCCGGGCACCCGGTGCGCGCGGCCGTGTCCGCGTACGCTTGCGCGGGTGAACGCCACCGACCGCACCCCCGCCGACCTGCTGGGTTCCGCGCTCGTCGCGGACCCGGGACGCCCCCTGGTGACCTTCTACGACGACGCCACGGGCGAACGTGTCGAATTGTCCGTGGCCACCTTCGCCAATTGGGTGGCCAAGACCGCGAACCTGCTGCAGGACGAACTGGCCGCCGAGCCCGGTGACCGTGTGGCGCTGCTGCTGCCCGCGCACTGGCAGACCGCCGTGTGGCTGCTGGCGTGCGCGTCGGTGGGCGTGGTCGCGGACGTGTCCGGCGACCCGGCGGCGGCCGATGTCGTGGTGAGCGGGCCGGACGCGCTGGAGACCGCGCGGACCTGCTCGGGCGCACGGGTCGCGCTGGCCCTCAGGCCGCTCGGCGGACGGTTCCCGCAGCCCCCGGAGGGCTTCGCCGACTACGCCGTGGAGGTCCCGGGACAGGGCGACCGGTTCGCGCCGTACGTGCCGGTCGACCCCGAGGCGCCGGCGCTGATCGTGGCGGGCCGGGGGTTCACCGGGGCCGAGGTGGTGCAGCGGGCCCGCGCGCAGGCGACGGACCTCGGGCTGACCGGACCGGCCTCGCGCATCCTGTCGGGGCTGCCGTACGACACGTGGGAGGGTCTCCACGCGGGCCTGTACGGACCGCTGGCGACCGGCGGTTCGGTGGTGCTGTGCCGGAATCTGGACCGGCTCGGGAACGACGCCCTGGACAAGCGGGTCGAGAGCGAGCGGGTCACCGTCATCGCCCGCTGACAGCCACCCCGCCCCGGCCGCACCCCCGGCCCGGGCCGGCCGCTCAAACCGGCTCCGCCGGGCCGTCCCCCGTACGCCGTGCCCCGTCCCCCGTTCGGATGCGCAGCACCCGCCCCCGCCGCGCATCCGGGTCATCGTCGTGTCAGCGGCACACCGCTCCCCGACGCCCGTACGTCCGTACCTCACCCGTATGTCCGTACGCCGTCCCGCGGTTCCGTATGCCGCCGCAAGCCGTCCCGTACGCCGCGAGGGGGTGGACCGGTCATGAGCGACACCGCAGGCGCGTCCCCCGCGGACCCGGCGGGCGGGGGTGCCCTCGGGCCGGGGGCGGGAGCCTCGGCGAGCGGAGCGGGGCTCCCGCGGCACGGACGGCGGCGGTGGATGCTGGGCGCCGGGCTCGGTGTCGCGGCCCTGCTCCTCGTGGCCGCCGGGGCCGGGTGGGCGGTGTACGTGAAGCTCAACGGGAACATCACGCCGGACGAGGCGGCCGCGGCCGAGCTGGCGCGGTTCGAGAAGGAACGGCCGACGGCACTGGTCAGGGACGCCCGGAACATCCTGCTGATCGGCTCGGACTCGCGCTCCGGGGACGAGAACGCCCGCTACGGCCGGAACCCGGGGACGGAGCGGTCCGACACCGCGATCCTGCTGCACCTGCCGGCGGGCCGGGGCAGCGCCACCGCGGTGTCCCTGCCCCGGGACCTGATGGTGGACGTGCCGGGCTGCCTGCGCCGGGACGGCAGCCGCACCGAGCCCGTGTTCGCGATGTTCAACCAGGCCTTCGAGTGGGGCGGTTCCGCCTGCGCGATCCGCACCGTGGAGAAACTCACCGGCATTCGCGTGGACCATCACATCGTCGTGGACTTCCAGGGCTTCAAGGAGATGGTCGAGGCGGTCGACGGCGTCGAGGTGTGCCTGCGTGAACCCATCGACGACAAAGCGGCCAAACTGAGGCTGCCCGCGGGCCGGGTGACGCTGAACGGGGAACAGGCCCTCGGCTATGTCCGCGCCCGCAAGTCTCTCGGTGACGGAAGCGATACGCACCGTATGGAGCGTCAGCAGCGATTCCTCGGGGCGCTCGTCAACAAGGCGAGCGGCAATGGCGTTCTGCTGAATCCGGCCAAGCTGTATCCCGTTCTGGACGCGGCCACTTCGGCGCTGACGACCGACCCGGGACTGGCGAGCCTGCGGGGTTTGTACGAACTCGTCCGCGGACTCCGTGACATCCCCGCGGAACGTGTGCAATTCCTCACCGTCCCCCGGGAGCCGTACACGAACGACGTCAACCGGGACCAGCTTTCACAGCCCGAGGCGGAGGAACTGTTCGAGCGGTTGCGCAGGGACGCGTCGGTCGCGGTCACGCAGGGCGCGGCGCACGGCACCGGCACGGAATCCGAGTCCGGCGCGCCGTCCGGAAATCCGGACGGCGAAAACACGGAGGGTGATGGAAAGGTCACGCGCAACGAATCCGGGGGACAGCCGGAGGAAGCGGCCGAAGCGGCTTCTCCCGCACCGACGTTCTCCGGGAACACGGCCGCCGAGGACACCTGCGCGTAAAGCCGGCTCTCAGGCGACTCCCAGACTGCGAAGTCATGTCAAGGGATATGCGCGAATTGCCCAGTTGTGAGGATGTGGAATGCGCCACCGGCGTCGCCGGAGGTCGTTCCGTGGCGTTAGTGTGTGCGCTCCCGGTGCACGCGTTCCTGAGATTCACTCTTCAGGCGCGCACTGAGGACCGACCGAGCGCCTGGGAGGGGAAAGGCGCCGCGTGGCACCGACGGAGGATTCAAACGACCGTGGACGCGCAAGGCCGTGGGCGGGGCAACGACATCGACCCCGCAGACCAGTGGGTACTCAACCCGGACACCGGTGATTACGAGCTGCGACTGAACCATTCCGCACCGCAGCCGCCGGTCCCCTCTCCTCGCAGACGGCGTTCCTCCGGTCCGGGCGGCGGCGCGGGGGCGGGCAAGGACTCCGGCGCGGGTGCGCCGCACGGCCGCAGCGATGCTCCCGGGCGCGCGGCGGAACGGCCCGCCGGCCGCAGAGCGTCCGAGCGCGATGCGTCCGAGCGCGATGCTCCCGAGCGCGAGGGGCCGCCACGCAGGCGCCGCGGTGCGCCGGAGGAGCCGCCGCCGGGCAGGCGCGGGCGCCGGCCGGTGAAGAAGAAGTCGAAGGCCAAGAAGGCCCTGCTGTGGACCGGCGGGACGACGGCGTTCGTGGTGCTCGCCACCGCCATGGGCGGCTACCTGTATCTGGAGCACCTCAACGACAACATCAACGCCGTCTCCGACGACGGCGCGAGCACCGGTGGCTTCCAGAAGGACAAGGCCATCAACATCCTGCTGATCGGCACGGACAAACGCACCGGCGAGGGCAACGAGAGCTACGGCGACGCGGGCAGCGTCGGACACGCCGACACCACGCTTCTGCTGCACGTCTCCAAGGACCGCACGAACGCGACCGTGCTCAGCATCCCGCGCGACCTCATAGTGGACATCCCCGACTGCCCGACGCAGATGGAGGACGGGACGGAGAAGGTCATCCCGGGCTCCAGGGCCCGCTTCAACACCAGCCTCGGCCAGAGCGACCGTACGCCGAGCTGCACCATGCGGACCGTCACCGAGCTGACCGGGATCACGCCGGACAACTTCATGGTGGCCGACTTCAACGCGGTCAAGACGCTCACCACGGCGGTCGGCGGGGTCGAGGTCTGTCTCGCCGAAGCCGTCAACGACAAGGATTCCAAGCTCAATCTGCCCGCCGGCACGCACACCATCGAGGGTGAACAAGCCCTGGCGTTCGTCCGCACCCGGCACGCCTGGGGCAACCAGGGCGATCTCGACCGCATCAAGGTGCAGCAGCAGTTCCTCGGCGCGCTGATGAGGCAGCTGAAGTCCAGTGACACGCTCACCAGTCCGACGAAGATGGTCGACCTGGCGGAGGCGGGCACCAAGGCGCTCACCGTCGACTCCCAGCTGGACAGCATCAACAAGCTGAAGGACCTCGGTCTGGAGCTGGGCAAGCTCAACACCAAGAACCTGACGTTCACCACGCTGCCGGTGGTCGACAACCCCGCCGAGACGGTGAAGGCGACCGTCGTCGTGGACGAGTCCAAAGCACCGGAGATCTTCGACCTGATCAAGAACGACGTGTCGTTCACCGAGGTCGAGCAGCAGGAGAAGAAGGAGAAGGCCGCGGTCGCCGCCCGGCTCAAGGGCACCAAGGCACCGGCCTCCGAGGTGCGGGTCCAGGTCCTCAACGGCGGCGCCCCGGCCGGCAGCGCCCAGGAGGTGCTCACCTGGCTCCAGGTGGAGGAGGGTGTCGGCAAGTCGGAGAACGCCGGCAACGCCGGCGAGACGCTGAAGAAGACCACCCTCGAGTACGCGCCCGACCAGGCCGACCAGGCCCGCCGCCTCGCCGACCTCCTCGGCCTGTCCGGCTCGGGGATGAAGCCCGGCGAGAGCGTCACCAACTCCCAGGGGGCCCCCGCGATGACGCTGGTCCTCGGCGAGGACTTCAAGGGTGCGGGCGTCTCCCTCACCACTCCCGCCAAGGCGCCGGAGGACATCGAGAAGTCCACGGCCGACAAGGTCGAGTGCGCGGAGTGAGGCGGCGCCGAACGCGCCTTGCGGTGCGCGGGCGAAGTCTCCGCGGATGCACCGGTTCGACCCGGCGGGTGGGCCCGTCACGTGTTCTGCGGGGTGCGTGACGGGACCGTGCACGGTGCGAGCCCTGCGGGGAGGTCGCCCACGCCCTCATTTCCCCACCCAATGGGGCGGTTTACCCCTTTTCGCGGACGAGGAATTCGTCACTGAGGCCCCGTCCCGCTCAGGTCGGCGGCTAATGTGAACGCTCCAGTGCCCCGGCCGCGAGGACCGTCCTGGCGTCGCGCGCACGGTGGTGACCAGTACGCGCGGACACCCTCCGGAGGGGGGAGGGTGCCGTGTGGCCCCGACGGAGGATCGGACGAGCGTGGACGCGCAGAGCCGTGGGCGGGCGGACAAAGTCGACCCCGCAGACCAATGGGTACTCAATCCGGCCACCGGTGAATACGAACTGCGACTGGGTCCTTCCGCACCGCGGTCCCCCGTCCCCGGACCCCGCAGAACCTTCCCGCACACCACGAACCACCCGGCCGGCCCCGCCGGCACGGGCCACCCCTACGGTGCCCTGCCCGGCGGCCCCCCGCGGGCACCCGGCCACGAGGTCCCGCCGCCGCGGCGGCGCGGCACGCCCGAGCCGCCGCCCGGACGGCGCGGAGGCCGGCCGGGACAACGGAGGCCGAGGGCGAGGAGGACCCTGCTGTGGACCGGCGGGACGATGGCGTTCGTGGTACTCGCCACCGGCACGGCCGGCTACGTCTATCTGAAGCATCTCGAGAGCAACGTCAACACGACCGACATCGGCGACGCGGGCTCGGGCGACTTCAGCAGGGACGAGGCCTTCGACATCCTCGTCCTCGGCACCGACAAGCGCACCGGAGCGGGCAACGACGGCTACGGGGACGCGGGCAGCGTGGGCCATGCCGACACCACGATTCTGCTGCACGTCTCCAAGGACCGTACGAACGCCACCGCGCTCAGCATCCCGCGCGACCTCATAGTCGACATCCCCGACTGCCCGACGAAGCTGGAGGACGGGACGGAGAAGGTGATCCCGGGGCTGCAGGGCGCCCGCTTCAACCGGAGCCTCGGTGAGGGCGGCCGGGACCCGGGCTGCGCGATGCGCACGGTGGAGGAAGCCACCGGCATCAAGCCCGACCACTTCATGATGGCCGACTTCAACGCGGTCAAGACGCTCACCTCCGCGGTCGGCGGCGTCGACGTGTGTGTGGAACACGCGGTGGACGACAAGCAGTCGAAGCTGAAGCTGCCCGCGGGCGAGTCGAAGGTGGCGGGCGAACAGGCCCTCGCCTTCGTCCGGACCCGGCACAGTTTCGGCAACGAGGGCGACCTCGACCGGATCAGGGTGCAGCAGCACTTCCTGGCCTCGCTGATGCGCAAGATGTCCTCCAGCGACACCCTCACCAGCCCCACCAAGCTGGTGAAACTGGCCGAGGCCGCCACCGAGGCACTGACCGTGGACACCGGCATCGGCAACGTGAGCACGCTCAAGGACGTCGCCCTGGAGCTGAAGAGGGTCCCGCCGAAGAACATCTCGTTCACCACGGTGCCGGTGCGTGACAACCCCGCGGAGACGGTGAAGGCGACCGTCGTCGTGGACGAGGCCAGGGCGCCGCAGCTGTTCGACGCGATCGCCGGCGACGTGTCGCTGACCGAGGTCGAGAAGAAGCGGGAGAGGAAGGAGAAGGCCGCCGTCGCCGCCCGCCTGCAGGGCACCAAGGCACCGGCCTCCGACGTCCGGGTGCAGGTCCTCAACGGCGGCGCCCCGGCCGGCAGCGCCCAGGAGATGCTCCGCCGGCTCCAGGTGGAGGAGGGCGTCAGCAAGTCGGAGAACGCCGGCAACGCCGGCGAGACGCTGAAGAAGACCACCCTCGAGTACGCGCCCGACCAGGCCGGCCAGGCCCGCCGCCTCGCCGACATCCTCGGCCTGTCCGGTTCGGCGCTGAAGCCCGGCGCGGGCGTCACCAACTCCCAGGGGCTGCCCGCGATGACACTGACCCTCGGCGAGGACTTCACGGGCGCCGGATCACCGCTCGACGGTTCCGCGGCGAGGGCTGTGGACGTGGAGAAGTCCACTGCCGACAAGGTCGAATGCGCGACCTGACGCTCGGCCGAGCCGCGCCCGGAGGCTCGTGCGGGACCCGAGCACTGCTCGCCAGAAGTTGTTGACGTGGAATTGCATTCCTGGGGCAACTGACTGGCCTGTCGTGCGTCTAACAGGACGCAGGACAGGCCAGTTCCACGATGCGAGGAGTACCAGGGGTGGGGAGGGCGACGGAAGTGACGCAGCGCGCCGCGCGGAAAACGCTCCGCGACGACCGGCGTGATCCGGGCCGGGACGACGGCCCCTCCGTCGTCCCGGCCGACGGCGAGAACGCGGCAGGCGGTGACAGCGGCGAGACGCCCACGCCGGACGGTGACGACGGCGGCATACCCGCGTCCGGCGCCGACGCGCCCGCCTCCGGCGAAGGCGGCGGCCGTCGCCCGCGGCGCCGGATGCTCAAGTGGGGCGCGGCGGTCCTCGCACTGCTCCTCCTCGGCTCGGCCGGGGCCGGCTACGTCTATTACCGGCACCTGAACGGCAACATCAAGCAGAATCCCCTGAACCTGGGCGACGGCAAGGTCGCCGAGCCCACACCGAACGCCGCCGGGCAGACCCCGCTGAACATCCTGCTGATCGGCTCCGACGCCCGGGACAGCAAGGAGAACCAGGAACTCGGCGGCGCCCGCGAGACGTTCGGCTCCACCCCGCTGGCCGATGTGCAGATGCTGCTGCACCTGTCCGCCGACCGGACCAACATGTCCGTGATCAGCATGCCCCGCGACACCCTCGTCCGGATCCCGAAGTGCACCGACCCCGAGGACGGGACGGTGTACGAGGCGAGCAACGGGCGGACGATGACCAACCAGAGCCTCGGACACGGCGGTCCGGGCTGCACCGTGGCCACCTGGCAGGAGCTCACCGGCATTCACATCGACCACTTCGTCATGGTCGACTTCGCCGGGGTGGTCTCCATGGCGGACGCCGTCGGCGGCGTCCCCGTGTGCGTGGACGCCAACATCCTCTCGCGCGACAGCCGGGGCCACGGCTCCGGACTGAAGCTGGCCGAGGGCACCCACCCGGTCAAGGGCGAGCAGGCCCTCCAGTGGCTGCGTACGCGCTACGGCTTCGAGGACGGCAGCGACCTCGCCCGCGCCAAGGCGCAGCACATGTACATGAACTCGCTGGCCCGTGAGCTGCGCGAGAACGCCACCCTGAGCAGCCCCAACAAGCTGCGCAGGCTGGCCGAGGAGGCCACCCGGGCGCTCACCGTCGACCCCGGCCTCGACACCGTCAAGAAGCTGTACGACCTCAGCAACGAGCTGCGCAAGGTGAAGCCGGAGCGCATCACCATGACCACGATGCCCAACCGGTACGTGGGTGCCCGTGTGGAGCCGACCGAGGACGCGGACCAGCTGTTCCGGCTGGTCCGCGACGACATCGCCCTGGACGGCAAGGACGAGGAGCCGACGCGGGCCGAGGAGGCCGCCGCGGAAGCGGCCGAGGAGGAGGCGGCCGCGTCCGCCGAACCGGCCGCCCCCGATGCCGAGATCGCGGTCCGGATCGTCAACGGCACCCGCACCGACACCCTCGCCTCGGCGTCCGGCCGCGCGAGCACCGTGGCCGGACTCCTGCAGGAGAAAGGGTTCACCGGCGCGTCCGCCGACACCGCCGGCTCCCTGAGCGAGCAGCTGACGCTGGTGCGCTACCCGAGCGCCGACCTGAAGAGCAACGCCCTGCGCGTCGCCGAGTCGCTGGGCGTTCCGGAGAGTTCGGTACGCCGGTCCACCGACGTCTCCGGTGTCACGGTCGTCGTCGGCGCCGACTGGCGCGAGGGAACGGTGTACGAGGCACCCGAACAGGACGACACGACCCCCGAGTCGGCCGAGGCCCTCAACGGGGCGGACGACTCCGCCTGCATGAAGGTCGACCCGAACTACACCTGGTCCTGACAGGGGCCGGGGATCACCGCGCGCCCCCGGACCGGGCGCATCGTGCGTCCTGTGGTGGTCATGGGGCAAGGGGCGTAGGACTGAAGGGCGGGGGTCGGTCCGCGGCCCCCGCCGTTCCCCTGGGAGGAATCATGACCCAGTCTGCCGCCGCGTCCCCCATGAGCAAGGAGATGCAGGACTGCGTCGAGGCGTGCATGGACTGCCACAGCACGTGCGAGGAGACCATGAGCTCCTGTCTGCGGATGGGCGGACAGGCCCCCGCGCAGGTCATGGGAGCCCTCATGGACTGCGCCGACATGACCCGCATGTGCGCCGACATGATGATGCGCCGCTCGCCGCTGGCCGCCGAGATGTGCGCGATGTGCGCCACGGCCTGCGACCTGTGCGCCGAGGCGTGCATGTCCCTGCCGGACGACGCGCAGATGACGCGCTGCGCGGAGTCCTGTCGCCGCTGCTCCGAGTCCTGCCGTGCCATGGCGGGCGCCACGATGTGACACCGGACACCGGACACCGACACCGACGCCGGAAGAGGCCGGACGCCGGACACGGCCGGGGGCGCCCCGTGGGGTGCCCCCGGCCGTTCGGCCGTCCTGTCCGCCCCGTCCGTCCGCCGCCGGCGCCGTGGGGCTCAGTCGCCCTTGACGGTGACCTTCTCGTCGTTCTTCAGCTCGTCCACCAGCTGCTTGACCTTCGCCTTGTCCCAGAGCAGGTTGCCGCCGGAGGAGCCCGCGAGAGGCATGTTCAGGGAGGTGCCGTCGCCACCGCTGACGCCCTTCATCGACCAGAACATGTCGGCCAGGCCGAACAGGCCCATGTCCTCGTCGACGATCAGCGAGTCCAGGCCCGCGCCCATGGTCGGGTACAGCTTGAACGGGTTCAGGACCGTGCCCGGCGTCGCCACCTGGTTCGCGAGGGCGGAGAGGAACTTCTGCTGGTTCTTCGTACGGTCCAGGTCGGAACCGGCCAGCGCGTACCGGGTGCGGACGAAGGCGAGGGCCTCCTCGCCGTTCAGCGTCTGCTTGCCCTTCTTGAGGTCGGCGCCGGACTTGGTGTCCTTGATGTCCTGCGGGATGTCCATCTCCACGCCGCCGACCGCGTCCACGATGTTCGCGAAGCCGGCGAAACCGATCTCCACGTAGTGGTCGATGCGCAGGCCGGTGTTGAACTCGACGGTGCGGACCAGGAGTTCGGGCCCGTCCTCCGCGTAGGCGGAGTTCAGCTTCATCTGCCGGCCCGTGCCCTGGTACGTCTTGCCGGACTCGGAGCCCTTGAAGGTGGGTATCTCCACGTTCGAGTCGCGGGGCAGCGAGACCAGGGTGGGTCCGTTGCTGCCGGTGTGCAGGATCATCATGGAGTCCGTGCGCTTGCCCTCGGCGGACCCGGTGCGCAGGTTCTTCTTCTGCTCGTCGGTCAGTCCGGCCCGGCTGTCGGAGCCGACGATCAGGTAGTTCGTGCCCTCGCCCGCCTCCGGCCGGTCCAGCACGATCGACAGGTCGACCTCGCGGTTGAGCTTCGAGTCCGCCCAGAAGTAGGTGCCCACGGTCGTCACGACCAGCACGGCCGCGACCGTGATCGCCGTCACCTTGATCCGGCGGCGCCAGTCGGGCGCGGGGCGCTGCGCGTAGCGGCCGTCGTCGCCCGGACCGCCGGGGCCGCCGTAGCCACCCCCGCCGGGGGAGCCGTAGACCTGGCCCGTGTTGTAGCCGTTGTCGTAGTCGCCGCCGTGCCCACGGCCGTCCACGTACGACGGCTGCTGCGGCACGGTGCCGTGCGCCCCCTGGCCGGGCGGGGCCGCCGGGCCGCGGCGGACCTGGCGCATGACCCGGGCGCTCTCGGGCTGTGCGCTCGCGCTCCCCTGTCCGTAGCGGGGACCGCGATTGTCGTCGGACCAGGCCTCGGGCCAATCATTCATGCGCAACAGTGTGCAGGTCCGGGCTGTGCGTCGTACCAGTCCTCGGAAAATAGGAGCAGCGCTGTTGCGAAGCTGACACAAATACCCCGGATGCGGCCTCGGCATAAGGTGGAGGCCATGACAGATCAGGCCCCAGCCCCACTCACGGAGAGTCCCGGCATCCCCGACATACCGGGCAAGCCCGTCTCGGCGTCGCGGACGACCCTCAGCCACATCATGACCCACAGCGACACCAACCTCCTGGGTACGGTGCACGGCGGCGTGATCATGAAACTCGTCGACGACGCGGCGGGCGCGGTCGCCGGACGGCACTCCGGAGGGCCCGCCGTCACCGCCTCCATGGACGAGATGGCCTTCCTCGAACCGGTCCGGGTCGGCGACCTGGTCCATGTGAAGGCACAGGTCAACTGGACCGGCCGGACGTCCATGGAGGTCGGCGTGCGAGTCCTGGCCGAGCGGTGGAACGAGTCCGCCCCGGCCACCCAGGTCGGCTCGGCGTATCTCGTCTTCGCGGCCGTCGACGCCGACGGCACACCGCGCCGCGTGCCTCAGGTGATACCGGAGAGCGAGCGGGACCGGCGCCGCAACCAGGAGGCCCAGATCCGCCGCACCCACCGCCTGGCCCGCCGCCGGGCGATCGTGGAGCTGCGCGAGAAGCGGGCGGCGGACGGGATCGAGGACTGACTCCGCCCGCCCCCGCGTGGCGGGGCTACGAGCAGCCCACCTCGTCGCCCCGCACCACCCCGAACTCGTCCTTCCCGGGGTTCTCCGCCCGGACCTTGCGGACCTTCTCGAAGTCGCTGCCGGCGATCACCTTCAGAGTGGCGCCCTGGCCGTTCACCGCCCGCAGCCCGCTGCCCGGCAGGGCGGCGGCGAGGGACTTCGCGGAGCGGTCCCAGCGCGGGTCGTAGGCGACGACGGTCCGCTCCACGGAGCGGACCGCCGCGTTGACCGGAACACGGGTGGTGTTGAAACCGGTGGCCGCGAGGGCCGCGTCCACACGGCGGCCCAGGCCCTTCGTCTCCGTGCCGTTCTCGACCTGGACGCGGATCTGCCGGGGATCCACCGGGACGCGCCGCGCCGCGTCGGGCGACGACTGCGCGGAGAGCGGCTCGTCCTCGCGCAGCGCCTGAAAGATGTCCTCGGACTTCTCGGGGTCCCACTTCACCGTCGCCCCGATGCCCTTGACCGTGTGTCCCGCCCTGCTGAGCGGCACGGTGGTGAACTCCGACGAGGCGGGCGAGAAGCTCCGCATCGCCCGCCCCAGGTCCAGCAGTTCGCCGGTGCCGAAGCCCTTGTCGGCGCGGACCGAGCCGAGCACCGCGCGGGTCACGTCCCGGAACCTCATCGGGTTCAGCAGGATCCCGGAGGACGTCGCCCGGTCCACCAGGGCCGCCATGAAGTGCTGCTGGCGCTTCATCCGGCTGAGGTCGGCCGCGCCGTCGACGTGCCGGGCGCGCACGTACTGCAGGGCCTCGCCGCCCTTGAGGGTGTGCCGGCCGGCGGGCAGGTCGAGGCCGGTGTGACCGTCCTTCAAGGGCTCGCCGGTACACAGTTCGACGCCGCCGACCGCGTCCACGGTCTTCATGAAGCTGGTGAAGTCGAGCTCCAGGTAGTGGTCGATCTTCACCCGGGTCATCTTCTCCACCGTGCGCACGGTCAGCTGCGGCCCGCCCTCCGCGTACGCCGCGTTGAGCTTGGCGGGGTGCCCCTCGTGCTTCTCGCCGCTCACCCGGTCGGTGTGCGCGGGCGTCATGGCGTACGAGTCGCGCGGCAGGCTGACGACGCTGGCACGCTCCCGGTCCTCCGAGATGTGCACGATCATGATCGTGTCGGTGCAGTTGCAGGGCGCCCCGCCGAGCCGGTACTTCCGCCGCTCCTGAGCTCCGAGTTCCTCGCGTCCGTCCGTGCCGACGAGCAGGATGTTCATGCCGTGACCCGCCTCGGGGCGGTTCTTCATGTCCCGGAACGGGTCGACCCGGTCGATTCCCGCGTCGAGGCTGCTGAGCACCGCGTGTCCGATCCCGGCGGAGGCGAGCACCAGGACCGACAGCGTGGTCACCGCCCGCGTGCCCCAGCGCGGCCTCCGGCGCCCCGGTGGTCGCGGGCCGCCTTCCCGTGGCGGCTGCGGTCGGCGCTGCGGCATGGTGCGGGGCCGGGGGGACCGTGGCGACGCGGACAAGAGGGACACCTCCGGGCGAGGGCCGTACGAGGGGATGCGGGAGAGGCGGAGGGCGGGACGGAGGGCGCACGAGACAGAGGGACGCACGGGACATACGGAACATACGGGGCCGTACGCGAAATCCTGAGCACCGTAGGCCGATACGATCTGCGGCCCGGCGCAGCCGCACCCGGCACGCGCAGTACTGTCCCCCGTTCGCGGTAACGTGAGGCCCCTATGAACGCCAATCCCGACGTGCGGCTCCCCGCCGTTTCCGTGATCATGCCCGTGCTCAACGAGGAGCGGCACCTGCGCGGCGCCGTCCACGCGATCCTCGCCCAGGAGTACGCCGGCGAGATGGAGGTCGTGATCGCCCTCGGTCCCTCCACGGACCGCACGGACGAGATCGCCGCCGAGCTCGTGGCCGAGGACCCGCGGGTGCACACCGTGCCCAACCCCACCGGCCGCACCCCGGCCGCCCTCAACGCGGCGATCGGGGCCTCGCGCCATCCGGTCGTGGTCCGCGTCGACGGGCACGGGATCCTCTCGCCGGGCTACATCGCCACCGCGGTACGGCTCCTGGAGGAGACCGGAGCGCAGAACGTCGGCGGCGTCATGCACGCCGAGGGCGAGAACGACTGGGAGCACGCGGTCGCGGCCGCGATGACGTCCCGGATAGGTGTCGGCAACGCGGCCTTCCACACCGGCGGCGCCGCGGGCGAGGCCGAGACCGTCTACCTCGGGGTGTTCCGGCGCGAGGCGCTGGAGCGACAGGGCGGTTACAACGTGGAGTTCGTCCGCGCCCAGGACTGGGAGCTGAACTTCCGCATCCGCGAGGCCGGCGGGCTGATCTGGTTCTCGCCGGAGCTGAAGGTGTCGTACCGGCCCCGGCCGAGCATGCGGGCGCTGGCCAAGCAGTACAAGGACTACGGCCGTTGGCGGCACGTCGTCGCCCGCTACCACTCCGGTTCCATCAACCTGCGCTACCTGGCCCCGCCGGCCGCGGTGTGCGCGATCGCGGCCGGGATCCTGGTCGGCGGTCTGCTCACCCCGTGGGGCTTCGTCGTGCCCGGCGGCTACCTCGCGGCGATCGCGCTCGGCTCGGTACCGGCGGGCAGGGGGCTGCCGCCGAAGGCGCGCCTGCAGATCCCGGTGGCGCTGGCCACCATGCACATGTCCTGGGGCTGGGGCTTCCTGACCAGCCCGCGCTCCCTCGCGAAGAAGGTCATCGCCTCCCGCCGCCCCGCGGTCCACGCGGACGCGGACGCCCCGGCATGACGAAGGAAGGGCGCCCGAGTACGCGTACTCGGGCGCCCTTCGCGTGTCCGTGCGCCGGCGTTACGGCAGGTTCCTGGCCATGACGATCCGCTGGACCTGGTTGGTGCCTTCGTAGATCTGGGTGATCTTCGCGTCGCGCATCATGCGCTCGACCGGGTAGTCGCGGGTGTAGCCGTAGCCGCCGAGGAGCTGGACGGCGTCCGTGGTGACCTCCATGGCGACGTCGGAGGCGAAGCACTTGGCGGCGGCGCCCTGGAAGGTGAGGTCCCCCTCTCCACCTCCGGCGGCGACGCGCTCGGACTTGGCGGCGGCGGCGTAGGTGAGCTGGCGGGCGGCCTCGATCTTCATGGCCATGTCGGCCAGCATGAACTGGATGCCCTGGAAGTCGGCGATGGGCTTGCCGAACTGCTTGCGCTCCCTGACGTAGCCCTTG
This sequence comes from Streptomyces sp. NPDC058632, assembly GCF_042717095.1. Classification (NCBI taxonomy): domain Bacteria; kingdom Bacillati; phylum Actinomycetota; class Actinomycetes; order Kitasatosporales; family Streptomycetaceae; genus Streptomyces; species Streptomyces sp. NPDC058632. The sequence continues at coordinate 41,306 of NZ_JBHXQZ010000011.1, forward strand.
GCGTAGTCGAGGGCGCCCTGGGCGATGCCGAGGGCCTGGGCGGCGATGGTGATGCGGGTGTGGTCGAGGGTCTGCATCGCGGTGGCGAAGCCGGTGCCCTCCTCGCCGATCATGCGGTCCGCCGGAATGCGGACGTCGTCCAGGTAGACCTCGCGGGTCGGGGAGCCCTTGATGCCGAGCTTCTTCTCGGGGGCGCCGAAGGAGACGCCCTCGTCGGACTTCTCGACGACGAAGGCGGAGATGCCCTTGGAGCGCTTGGCGGGGTCGGTCACCGCCATGACCGTGTAGAACTCCGACTCGCCGGCGTTGGTGATCCAGCGCTTCACGCCGTTGAGGACGTAGGTGTCGCCGTCGCGGACCGCCCTGGTCTTCATGCCGGCCGCGTCGGAGCCGGCGTCCGGCTCGGAGAGGCAGTACGAGAACATGCCCTCGCCCTTGGCGAGCGGGGTCATGTACTTCTTCTTCAGCGCCTCGGAGCCGGAGAGGATCACCGGCAGGGAGCCGAGCTTGTTCACGGCGGGGATCAGGGAGGAGGACGCGCAGACGCGGGCCACCTCCTCGATCACGATGACGGTGGCGAGCGCGTCGGCGCCCGCGCCGCCGTACTCCTCGGGCACGTGGACGGCGTGCAGGTCGTTCGCGAGGAGCGCGGCGAGCGCCTCCCGCGGGAAGCGTGCCTCCTCGTCCACCGCTGCGGCGTGCGGCGCGATCTTCGCCTCGGCCAGCGAGCGGACGGCGTCGCGGAGCATGTCGTGCTCCTCGGACGGGCGGTACAGGTCGAAATCAGCCGATCCGGCCAAGGTCTCTCACTCCAAAGACGACGAGGTGCGACGTGGTACGGCGAAGGGTGACGCCCCGATGATGCTAACTACTGTTAAGTAACTCCCATTTTAGAACTCCTGCCCCTGCGGCAGCACGTGAGTTTGGTGACAGCGTGACGGTTGCGGAGCCGCAATGAGCGGTGACAAGCCGGATCGCCCCGTGCGGCGCGCCCGGCGGCCCCGGATATGCTCAGCCCGCACTGGCTTCCGCAGACCCCTGGAGCACGCATGGCCCTCAAGATCACCGTGATCGGAACCGGTTATCTCGGTGCGACCCACGCGGCGGCCATGGCGGAGCTCGGGTTCGAGGTGCTGGGCCTCGATGTCGTACCGGAGAAGATCGACATGCTCCGGCGGGGCGAGGTCCCGATGTACGAGCCGGGGCTCGAGGAGCTGCTGCGCCGGCATGTGGCCGGGATCGAGGGGTCCACCGGCCGGCTGCGGTTCACCATGGACTGGGCCGAGGTCGGCGCGTTCGGCGACATCCACTTCGTCTGCGTGAACACGCCGCAGCGGCACGGCGAGTACGCCTGCGACATGTCGTACGTCGACTCCGCGATCGCCTCGCTGGCTCCGCACCTCACCGGCCCCGCGCTGGTCGTCGGCAAGTCGACGGTGCCCGTGGGCTCGGCCGACCGGCTGGCCGCCTACCTGGCCGGGCACGCACCGGCCGGTGAGGACGCCGAGCTGGCCTGGAACCCGGAGTTCCTGCGCGAGGGCTTCGCCGTCCAGGACACGCTGCACCCGGACCGGGTCGTGGTGGGCGTCAGGAGCGAGCGGGCCGAGAAGCTGCTGCGGGAGGTGTACGCCACGCCGGTCGCCGAGGGCACCCCGTTCGTGGTGACCGACTTCCCGACCGCGGAGCTGGTGAAGACCTCCGCGAACTCCTTCCTCGCCACCAAGATCTCCTTCATCAACGCCATGGCCGAGCTGTGCGAGGCCACCGGCGCCGACGTGGCCAAGCTGGCGGAGGCCATCGGCTACGACGACCGGATCGGCCCGAAGTTCCTGCGCGCCGGGATCGGCTTCGGCGGCGGGTGCCTGCCGAAGGACATCCGGGCGTTCATGGCGCGCGCCGGCGAGCTGGGCGCGGACCAGGCGCTGACCTTCCTGCGGGAGATCGACTCGATCAACATGCGCCAGCGCGGCCGCATGGTGGAGCTGGCCCGGCAGGCGCTGGGCGACGGGGCGTTCCTGGGCAAGCGGGTCGCGGTCCTCGGCGCCACCTTCAAGCCGGACTCGGACGACGTACGGGACTCCCCGGCGCTGAACGTCGCGGGCCAGATACACCTCCAGGGCGGCCAGGTCACCGTGTACGACCCGAAGGGCATGGACAACGCCCGGCGCCTCTTCCCCACCCTCGGGTACGCGGACTCGGCGCTCGACGCGGTACGGGGCGCGGACGTGGTGCTGCATCTGACGGAGTGGCGGGAGTTCCGCGAGCTGGACCCGGCGGCACTGGGCGAGGTCGCGGCCCAGCGGCTGGTCCTGGACGGGCGCAACGCGCTCGACGCCGAGGCGTGGCGCCGGGCCGGATGGCGCTACCGGGCGATGGGACGCCCCACCGCCTGACGGGACGGGTGACGCCGGTTCGGCCGAGGCTCAGTCGGCCGAACCGGCGTCTGCCTGCATTCTGCACCACCGGGCGGGCCGGGCGGGGCCGCTGTGACGCCTACGACTCCTTCGGTGCCGGTGCAGGTGCGGGTGCGGGCACCTGACCGCCCTTCGGCGTCTCCACCGGCTGCGGCTGCGGCTGCGGCTGCGGCTGCTTCGAGCGGTAGCGGCGCATCTTGGCGCGGGCGCCGCACACCTGCATGGAGCACCAGCGGCCGCGTCCCGCGGGACTGCGGTCGTAGTACGCCCAGTGACAGCCGGCGGCCTCGCAGGCCTTCAGCCTGATCCACGTACCCGCCGCGACCGCCTCCGCCACGGCCGCCGCGACCCGGGAGAGCAGGGGCCCCTCGTCGACGGGTGCGAGGGCGGCGGAGCCGTCCGCCGGGTCGACGGTGACCACCAGCGGAGCCCGCGCGAGCAGCGTGCCGAGCGGGACGGTCTCGCGGTGCGGCGGATGGCCGGCGTGGGCGAGCAGGGCCACGCGCAGCGCCTCGCGCAGGGTGCGTGCCGACTCCACACCGGCCGCGTCGTCCTCCGGGAGCCCGAAGCGGGCGCGGCCGTCCGTCGTGTCCAGCGTGTCGGCGCCCGTCTCGAGGTCGAGCGTGTTGACCAGGTCCTGAACCAGGAGCAGCCCACCGGGCGCGGCCGATCTCTCACTCATGTCCGGACGGTACCTCTCACGTGTCCGTGCGTTTCCCCTTGCGACGTTACCTCCACTGCGGCAGCATGGAGTAACGGTTACCGGTTACCCGCTTCTGCGGGTAACCGAAGCGATCCGGGAGTTCAAGAACTCGAGGAGGAAGTCATGTCCGTTGCCAAGGTGGGCGCCGTCGTCCTGGACTGCGTCGATCCGCGCGCGCTGGCCGGTTTCTACGCCGGACTGGTGGGCGGCACGGTCGAGGACCAGGGCGACTGGGTGGACCTCCAGGTACCCGGCGGGCCGACGCTCGCGTTCCAGGCGGCCCCCGGGCACGTACCGCCGCGGTGGCCCGCGCCGGACCACTCGCAGCAGTTCCACCTGGACCTGACCGTCGAGGACCTGGACGCCGCCGAGAAGGAGGTGCTGGCGCTCGGCGCGAAGCCGCTGGACACGGAGGACCGCTCGCGGACCTTCCGGGTTTACGCGGACCCGGCGGGGCACCCCTTCTGTCTGTGCGCCTGCTGACACCGGAAGCCTGCTGACACCGGGAGGACCCATGGCCGCCGTGGCCCGTCTGCGCTCCGGCGTCGTCGACTGCCCCGAGCCGCGCGAGCCGGGCCGCGCCTGTCCTTCCAGCGGGCGCCCGGGTACGGCCCGCCCGACCGGCCGCGGGCCGGCCACGACCCGCAGCAGTTCCACCTCGGCTTCGAGGCGGGCGGCACCGGGGAGGAGGGGCTGCCGGGTGCATGCCGATCCGGCAGGGCGTCCGTTCTGCCTCTGCCGGATCGAGCGGCCGTAGCGCCGGCCCGTCTCAGCCGTTGCCGTCGTTGCTGCTGCCGTCGCCGTCGAGGGACTCCAGGGTCGCGTTCGACGGGCCACGGGTCGCCCGGAGCCCGCGGGCGGTGTCCTCGGCGGCACCCAGCACCCGTACCGCGTTCTGCCAGGTCAGCTTGGCGAGGTCGGCCCGGGACCAGCCGCGGTCGTGCAGTTCGGCGATCAGGTTGGGGTAGCCGGAGACGTCGCGCAGGCCGTCGGGGGTGAAGGCGGTGCCGTCGTAGTCGCCGCCGATGCCGAGGTGGTCGACGCCGGCGACCTCGCGCATGTGGTCCAGGTGGTCGGCCACCGTGGACACGGTGGCCACCGGGCGCGGGTGGGCCTCCTCGAAGGCGGCGTGCACCTTCATCCCTTCCGCGGTGGTGTCCAGGTGGTGGAGGCCGTGGGCACGCATGTTCTCGTCGGCCGCGGCCGTCCAGTCGACGGCTTCCTGGAGCACGAACTTCGGTACGAACGTCACCATGGCGACGCCGCCGTTGGCGGGCAGCCGTTCCAGTACGTCGTCCGGGATGTTGCGCGGGTGGTCGCAGACCGCGCGGGCGGAGGAGTGGGAGAAGATCACCGGCGCGGACGTGGTGTCCAGCGCGTCCCGCATGGTCGTGGCGGCGACGTGCGAGAGGTCGACCAGCATGCCGAGCCGGTTCATCTCCCGGACCACCTCGCGGCCGAACGCCGACAGCCCGCCCACGCCGGGCTCGTCCGTCGCGGAGTCCGCCCAGGCCACGTTGTAGTTGTGGGTGAGGGTCAGGTAGCGCACGCCGAGGTCGTACAACCCGCGCAGGGTGCCGAGGGAGTTGGCGATGGAGTGGCCGCCCTCCGCCCCCATCAGGGAGGCGATACGGCCCTGTCCGCGCGCCGCCTCCATGTCGGCGGCGGTCAGCGCGGGCGCCAGGTCCTCGGGGTGGCGGGCCAGCAGCTGCCGTACGCAGTCGATCTGTTCGAGGGTGGCCGGCACCGCGTCGGGCAGGTCCGCGCGGACGTACACCGACCAGAACTGCGCGCCGACGCCGCCCGCGCGCAGCCGCGGGATGTCGGTGTGCAGGTGGGCGGACTGGTCACCGGTGATGTCCCGGGCGCCGAGGTCGTAGCGGACCTGTTCGCGCAGCGCCCAGGGCAGGTCGTTGTGTCCGTCGACGACGGGGAACTCGGCAAGCAGCGCGCGGGCGTCGTCGAGGGACGTGGACGTCATGGGGCTCACTTTCCGAAGCCGAAGCCGTTGCCGGAGCCCTCGGTCCTGGCGCGCAGGCGTTTGCCCTTCTCCGTGGCCTGGTCGTTCAGCTCCTGCTGGAACTCCCGCATCCGGCCGAGGAGTTCGTTGTCGTGGGCGGCGAGCATGCGGACCGCGAGCAGTCCCGCGTTGCGGGCGCCGGCCACCGAGACGGTGGCGACCGGGACGCCGGCCGGCATCTGCACGATGGAGAGCAGGCTGTCCATGCCGTCGAGGTGCTTCAGCGGCACGGGTACGCCGATGACGGGCAGCGGGGTGACCGAGGCGAGCATGCCGGGCAGATGGGCGGCGCCGCCCGCACCCGCGATGACCACCTTCAGCCCTCGGTCCGCGGCCTGCTCGCCGTACGCGATCATCTCGCGGGGCATGCGGTGCGCGGAGACGACGTCGACCTCGTGGTCGATCTCGAACTCGTCGAGGGCCTTGGCGGCGGCCTCCATGACGGGCCAGTCGGAGTCCGAACCCATGACGATGCCGACTACGGGGCTGGGGCTCATGCGGTGATCGTGCCTCTCAGGTAGCCGGCTGCGTGACGGGCGCGCTCCAGCACGTCGTCCAGGTCGTCGCCGTAGGTGTTGACGTGGCCGACCTTGCGGCCGGGCTTCACGTCCTTGCCGTACATGTGGATCTTCAGCTGGGGGTCGCGGGCCATGCAGTGCAGGTACGCGGAGTACATGTCGGGGTAGTCGCCGCCCAGGACGTTGACCATCACCGTCCACTTCGCGCGGGGGCGGGGGTCGCCGAGCGGGAGGTCGAGGACGGCGCGGACGTGGTTGGCGAACTGCGAGGTGATCGCGCCGTCCATGGACCAGTGGCCGGAGTTGTGCGGGCGCATCGCGAGCTCGTTGACGAGGATGCGGCCGTCGCGGGTCTGGAACAGCTCCACGGCGAGATGGCCGACGACGTCCAGCTCCTTGGCGATGCTGAGCGCCATCTCCTCGGCCTTGAGCGCCAGGGTCTCGTCGAGGTCGGGCGCGGGCGCGACGACCGTGTCGCAGACGCCGTTCACCTGCTGCGACTCGACGACCGGGTAGGCGACGGCCTGGCCGTGCGGGGAGCGGACCACGTTGGCGGCCAGCTCGCGCACGAAGTCGACCTTCTCCTCGGCCAGCACCGGGACCCCGGCCCGGAACGGCTCGGCGGCCTCATCGGCCGAGCCGACGACCCACACGCCCTTGCCGTCGTAGCCGCCGCGCACGGTCTTGAGGACCACCGGGAAGCCCTCGCCCTCGGCCGCGAAGACAGCCACGTCCTGGGGGTCCGTGACGATGCGGTGCCTCGGACAGGGCACACCGATCGCGTCGAGCCGGGCGCGCATCACCCCCTTGTCCTGGGCGTGCACCAGCGCCTCGGGGCCGGGGCGGACGGGGATGCCGTCCGCCTCCAGGGCCCGGAGGTGCTCGGTGGGCACATGCTCGTGGTCGAAGGTGATCACGTCGCAGCCGCGGGCGAACGCGCGCAGCGTCTCCAGGTCGCGGTAGTCACCGACGACGACGTCGCCGACGACCTGCGCCGCGGAATCCTGCGGAGTGTCACTGAGAAGCTTGAACCTGATGCCGAGCGGGATGCCCGCCTCGTGTGTCATACGAGCGAGCTGACCCCCGCCGACCATGCCGACTACCGGGAATGTCACGCCCCCAGGGTATCGGTCGGACCGTGGTGGCCGGTTCCGCGGCCGTTCCCGGCCGGTCTTGGACCGTTCCCGGACGATCCCACGACCCGACGTCCATCCGCAGGAAGATCTCGCGGACGGATGGTTAGCATGGTCGCGTTGACGCCACCTCGGCGCTCCTACGACGTCACTCCACGGACGGGGGCCGGCACGACCATGGAACGCGGTTCCTCGGGGCCTTCGACGGGCACCCCGGCCCCGCGCGGCTCCATGCGGCAGCGCCTCGACCGGCTCGTCCGTGAAGCCGTGAAGTTCGGCGCGGTCGGCGGGGCGGGGCTGCTGGTCAATCTCCTCGTGTTCAACCTGGTCCGGCAGGTGACCGATCTCCAGGTGGTGCGGGCGAGCGTCATCGCGACCGTCGTCGCGATCATCTTCAACTACCTGGGCTTCCGCTACTTCACCTACCGGGACCGCGACAAGTCCGGGCGTACCAAGGAGATGTCGCTGTTCCTGCTGTTCAGCGCGGTCGGCCTGGTGATCGAGAACGGCCTGCTGTACGCGGCGACCTACGAGTTCGGCTGGGACAGCCCGCTGCAGAGCAACATCTTCAAGTTCCTGGGCATCGGGATCGCCACCCTGTTCCGGTTCTGGTCCTACCGCACCTGGGTGTTCCGCGCGCTGCCGGGAGCGGCGGGAGCAGGAGCGACAGGACCGGCGGCGGGTCCCGCCGTGGAGGGCGGGCACGGGCCCGCGAGACCTCCCGCCCGGCAGCACGTGCCGTAGCCACCGGGGCCCGGACCTGGGCCGGCGCGCCGCGCAGTCCCTCGTGAACCCCCGTGCCCCGGGTCAGCGCACCGTGTGGCGGTTGTCGTCCCGGGTTTTCTGCGGCGGGGTGCGGGACAGGAACAGGCCGAAGACCGCGGGCTTGGCCTGGAGCATCTCCAGCCGGCCGCCGTCCGCCTCGGCGAGGTCGCGGGCGACCGCGAGGCCGATGCCGGTGGAGTTGTGGCCGCTGATCGCGCGCTCGAAGATGCGGGCGCCCAGGTCGGCGGGGACTCCCGGGCCCTCGTCCGTGACCTCGATGACGACCTGGTTCCCGGTGACCCGGGTGCGCAGGGCGACCGTGCCGCCCCCGTGCATGAGGGAGTTCTCGATCAGCGCGGCCAGCACCTGGGCCACCGCGCCCGGCGTGCCGACCGCCCGCAGATGCCGCTTGCCGGAGGTGACGACCGCGCGGCCGGCGCTGCGGTAGGCGGGGCGCCACTCCGCGAGCTGCTGCTGGATCACCTCGTCGAGGTCGAAGGTGACGGCCGAACCGGTCCGCGGGTCGCGGGAGTTGGTCAGCAGCCGCTCCACCACGTCCGTCAGCCGCTCCACCTGCGCCAACGCGATCGTCGCCTCGTCCTTCACCGTCTCGGGGTCGTCGGTGAGGGTGATCTCCTCCAGTCGCATGGACAGCGCGGTGAGCGGGGTGCGCAGCTGGTGGGAGGCGTCGGCGGCCAGGCGCCGCTCGGCGGTCAGCATGCGGGCGATGCGCTCGGCGGAGGAGTCCAGCACGTCCGCGACCCGGTCCAGCTCGGGGACGCCGTACCGCCGGTGGCGGGGGCGCGGGTCGCCCGAGCCGAGGCGCTCGGCGGTCTCCGCGAGGTCGGTCAGCGGGGAGGCGAGCCGGTTGGCCTGGCGGACCGCCAGCAGTACCGCCGCGATCACCGCCAGCAGCGCCACCAGTCCGATGATCAGCAGCGTGCGGCCGACCTCCCGGGTCACCGAGGAGCTCGGCTCCTGGACGGTGACCGTCTCGCCCTCCTCGCCGGACGCCGAGGCGCCGATGACCTCGCCCTCCGGCTTCTCGCCGATCTCGATGGGCGCCCTGCCGGGCAGGCGGACGACGACGTAGCGGTCCTCGGTGATCTGGTCCCTGAGGACCTCGGCGGTGACCCTCTCCTCGAGGAGCAGCCTGCTGTCGACGATGCTGGCGAGCCGTACCGCCTCGGACTCGACCCGCTCCCTGGCGCTTTCGGTGATCGTACGGGTCTCCACGATCACCAGGGACACGCCGAATACGGCGATCACGACGAGCACCACGGCGAGCGTGGACTGGATCAGTCGGCGGCGCATGTCCTCATATCCGAAGTGTCCGAGACGTCCGGGGCGTCCAAGACGTCCGAGGCGTCCGAGGCGTCCGAGACGGAAGCGCGGCGCACGGGGGCGCGGCCCCCCGCCGCGGCGTCAGCTCTTCTCGAAGCGGAACCCCACGCCCCGTACGGTCGCGATGTAGCGGGGGTTGGCCGCGTCGTCGCCCAGCTTCTTGCGCAGCCAGGAGATGTGCATGTCGAGGGTCTTGGTGGACGACCACCAGGTGGTGTCCCAGACCTCGCGCATCAGCTGGTCACGGGTGACGACCCGGCCCGCGTCCCGGACCAGGACCCGTAGCAGGTCGAACTCCTTCGCGGTGAGCTGGAGTTCCTCCTCGCCCATCCATGCCCGGTGCGACTCGACGTCGATGCGTACCCCGTGCGTCGCGGGCGGCTGCTGCTGTTCGGTGGCGCCGCGCCGCAGCAGGGCGCGTACCCGGGCGAGCAGTTCGGCGAGCCGGAACGGCTTGGTGACGTAGTCGTCGGCGCCGGCGTCCAGACCGACGACGGTGTCGACCTCGTCGGCGCGCGCGGTAAGAATCAGGATCGGGACCGTGTGACCGTCGGAACGCAGCCGGCGGGCGACCTCCAGGCCGTCCATGCCCGGCAGCCCGAGGTCCAGCACCACCAGGTCGATGCCGCCCTGCAGGCCTGCGTCGAGCGCGCTGGGTCCGTCCTCACGCACCTCCACCTCGTACCCCTCCCGGCGCAGGGCGCGGGCCAGGGGCTCCGAGATGGACGCGTCGTCCTCGGCGAGCAGTACACGGGTCATGGACTGATGGTAGTCCCGCACCGACGCGGCCCGGGGTGTGATCACCGGCGCCGGTTCTTACCCGGGGCACACCGGATTCTCACGTCCGGGACCCGGGTGCCGCACCTGGAGGTGTGGGGTGCGATCGTGGAGAGAACCTTCGAATGGGTGATCACGGTTCCCCCAAAACCTGTGATCCCTGTCTCAAGTCCTTCCATTTCGGTCACTGTCCTGCCGTATGGTGAATCAACGCCTGTTGCACCACGGGGACCTTTGGCGCAGTTGACGCCGAGGGTCTCTTTCGTGTGCGGGCCGGTCTTCCGCCGGCCCCGGAAGGAATGACCTGTGGCCGGGCCTCGGCGCGCGTGGAAGCGCGTGGAGGCGTGGATCCCGGTGGTCGCCGTCCGCCGCTCCGTGATCCGGGGCGGACTCCCCAGGGGCGTGGGGGATGGACGGCGGGGCCCGCCGGTGCCGGCCAGCCCCCCACCGGGCGCGTACGCACTCACGCCACGCGTCCCGACCCACAAGGAACGACCATGGCGTCCAGCCTGACGAAGGACTCGGTCCCGCCGGGAACCCCCGGTTCCGAGAAGACCTTCTTCGGCCACCCCCGCGGACTGGCCACTCTCTTCATGACCGAGATGTGGGAGCGGTTCTCCTACTACGGCATGAGGGCTCTGCTCCCGCTGTACCTCGTCGCCCCGGGCGGCATGGGTCTGAGCGCCGGCACGGCGACGGCCATCTACTCGGTGTACCTGTCGCTGGTGTACCTGCTCACGATGCCGGGCGGCTGGTTCGGCGACCGGGTCCTGGGACCGCGCAAGACCGTCGCCGTCGCCGGCGCGGTCATCATGCTCGGCCATCTGACACTGGCCCTGCCGTCCGCAGGCACCTTCTACGCGGGTCTCGGCCTGGTCGCGATCGGCTCCGGCCTCCTCAAGGCCAACATCTCCACGATGGTCGGCCAGTTGTACGACGGTCCGGACGACCCGCGTCGCGACGGCGGCTTCACCGTCTTCTACATGGGCATCAACCTCGGTGCCTTCGCCGCGCCGCTGATCATCGGCACCGTCGGTGAGAGTGTCAACTGGCACCTGGGCTTCGCGCTCGCCGCCGTCGGCATGGGGCTGGGTGTGCTCCAGTTCCTGCTGGGCAGCCGCCACCTCGCCGCGCACTCCGGCGTCGTGCCCAAGCCCCTGTCCGCCGCGGAGAAGTCCACCACGCTGCGCAAGGCCGCCCTCTGGGCCGGCATCGCCGTGGTCGCCTACTCCGTCATCGGCTTCTCCGGCACCTACACGCTGAACTGGATCCTGGTCCCGCTGACACTGCTCGGCGTGATCGTCCCGGTGCTGGTGCTGGTGCGGATCAAGCGCGACCGGGACCTGGACCGGGACGAGCAGTCGAAGATGTCCGCGTACATCTGGTTCTTCGTGGCCGCGGCCGTGTTCTGGATGATCTACGACCAGGGCGGCTCGACCCTGTCGATCTTCGCCGACTCGTCGGCCGACAACAGCGTCCTCGGCTGGGAGTTCCCGGTCTCCTGGTACCAGTCGGTCAACCCGGTCCTGATCATGGCACTGGCCCCGGTCTTCGCCTGGGTCTGGCTGGCGCTGAACCGGCGCGGCAAGGAGCCCAGCACGATCGTGAAGTTCGGCTCCGGCCTGGTGCTGGTCGGCGCGTCCTTCTTCCTGTTCCTCGCCCCGCTGTCGATCGCCGAGGGCGGTCACAAGGCGGCGGCGGCCTGGCTGGTGGCGATCTACTTCACGCAGACCGTCGGTGAGCTGCTGCTCTCCCCGGTCGGCCTGTCGGTCACCACGAAGATGGCGCCCGCGAAGTACGCCTCGCAGATGATGGGCGTCTGGTTCCTGGCCGTCACCGCCGGTGACGCCACGACCGGACTGCTCTCCATCGCCGGCGTCGACCTGAACAGGCCGGGCGTCGTCGCGATGGAGGCCACCCTCGCGGTGGTCGCCGGTGTCGCGGTGTGGATGTACCGCAGCAAGGTCAAGTCGCTGATGGGCAGCGTCCGCTGAGGCCGTGAGGCCGTGAGGCGGGCGGCTCGCCGCGGGCCGCGCTCATGAGCCGGAGGGCCCCGCGTCCGTACGTACGGCAGCACGTACGCGGATGCGGGGCCCTCCGGGCGTTCTCGTCGCGGGCGCGGGCGGACTCGCCGTGGTCACGCGGCGGGGTGCCAAGCCCGCGTCCGCGTCCGCCGTCGGCGCCGGCGCCGGCCCGGTTCACGGGGCGTGAGGCCGTCGGCGTCGGCGCCCGGGGGCGTACGTGGTCCACCACGGCCGGTCCCGCGCGGAAGACGCCCGACCGGTACGACCTGGAGAACCATGAATCAGAAGAGGGCCGCTCCCCGGGAGCGGGGTTCGGCCCAGGGCCGGTCCTCCCCTGTCGGCGGAGGACTTGTCCGGCGGACCACCCGAAAGGCTGCGCCGCCCACCCTTCCTGACGTCACATCAGGTCCGACGGCCCGTCGGGGTACGCCGGGGGCCATGGGGAAGGAGGCCACGGTGCGAGCCGGATCCGCGGTACTCCGGCGGGCGGGCGACGGTGTGGGGTGAGTGGCGCCGCGGAGGGTGAGGACCCCGCCGGTCAGGCGGGCGCCCCGAGTTCCGCCCACACGGTCTTGCCCGCGACGCCCGGGGTGCGTACGACACCCCAGTCCAGGGAGAGCCGCTGCACGATGAACATGCCGTGCCCGCCGGGCCGCCCCGCCTGGTGCGGGGTACGCGGTGCCGGCTGACCGGTGCCGCGGTCGGTGACCTCGAGCCGGATCACCTTGTTGTCGCAGACGATGCCCAACTGGTCCGGTCCTTCGGCGTGCAGGCAGGCGTTGGTGACCAGTTCGGACACGACGAGCAGGACGTCCTCGGCGGCGGCTCTCCGGTCGGCGGTGGCGGCGGGCAGCCAGCCCCACGCGTACAGCGCCTGGCGGGTGAAGTCACGGGCGAGGGGAACGACGCCGCTCTGGTCCTCGAAGCTCAGCCGGCGGACCTGACGTCCTCCCGGCGGACCCGACGACCCCGACGCCTCCGGCACGGACGCCGCGGCGGACCGCGCCTCCGACAGGGGCGAGGCCACGCCCCCGTCGGGCGCGCTCGCCGTCGGCGCGCCGCCCCCGGGCAACCCGGAAGCACCGCTGGGCTCCGGACCGCGGTCGCCCGGCGGATAGGGCCGGGTGGTGCTCATCAGCGCTTCACCTCACCGATTCACCAGTTCACCATTCAAAAAATCCGTACTCACTCAGTCACGCGGTGCGGGATCGTCCGGTTCTCGGCATCCCCGCGACCACGGCAGCGGACACGTTCAGCTTGTCTCCTGCCCGAGGCTGCCGGGGGAACACCCCTGCGTTCGCACAAGACACAAAAAAAGCGCAATGTTCCGGGAGCACCCCGGAAGAAGGCCCGCGGAGAAAACCGGGGAGCGACGGGTCGCTCGACGCACCGGTAGGAGAACGCCCGCCCCCGGACCCGCCGCGGGGTGGCGCCGGCCTGCCCGCGCGGTCATCCGGAGTCGTCGGCCAGAGCCGCCTCGAGGCTGTCATGGACGGTGAACACCGCGTCCGCTCCCGTGATCTCGAACACGCGCGCGACCACGGACTGCATCCCCGCGAGATGCACCCCGCCCCCGGCGGCGTCGGCCTTCAGCCTGGCGCCGAGCAGCACGTTGAGCCCGGTGGAGTCGCAGAACTCCAAACCGGAGCAGTCGATGACGAGCCGCTTGAATCCCTTGGCGAGACATCCCTCCAGCGGCTCGCGCAACAGATCGGCGGTGTGGTGATCCAACTCACCCGCCGGAGTCACGACGGCACTGGGGCCCTCTTCTCGCACCTCGACCAGAAGCCGGCCCGACTGTGCGCTGCCGACCGTCCCGCGGTCCATGCCGTCTCTCTCTCCCACCGGTCGTGGCTGCTGCTGACACTGACACTGACGCTGACGAACATTACGCCTTCCCAGCGCGCTTCAACAGCCGAACAATCGCCCCCAAACGGGCATATGCCCACAGAGCTTACTTGCGGTGAGCTCGCGAAAACGGGTAGGGCTAGTAGGGACACGCACTCGACACGGCCGGCTTTGGAGGCGCCGCACACCGCAGTGGACGTAACGGCATCGGCAGCCATATGCCGAGAACGATGGAGGACATCATGTCACCCCGGCTCGACGCATCGCCTACCCAGGAAGCGACGTCGACACTCCCTCCGGCACATCTGATTCCCATCGAGCAGGACGACATGGGTGTCGTCCCGGACGACGATCTGCTCGTCGGGCTCCCGGAGATCCCCCCTTTCGACGAGGTGGGCCCGGTCGACGCGCGGGCGTTGTCCAAGACCCTCTTCGAGCGGCTGGAGTCGCTGGAGGAAGGCACCCACGAGTATTCGTACGTACGCAACACGCTCGTCGAGCTGAACCTGGCCCTGGTCAAGTTCGCCGCCTCCCGCTTCCGCTCGCGCAGCGAGCCGATGGAGGACATCATCCAGGTCGGCACCGTCGGCCTGATCAAGTCGATCGACCGCTTCGAGCTTTCGCGCGGTGTGGAGTTCCCCACTTTCGCGATGCCGACCATCATCGGTGAGATCAAGCGCTTCTTCCGCGACACCTCGTGGTCCGTGCGCGTACCGCGCCGGCTGCAGGAGCTGCGGCTCGACCTGGCCAAGGCCGGCGACGAGCTGGCGCAGCAGCTCGACCGGTCCCCGACGGTGGGCGAACTGGCCGAGCGTCTGGACATCTCCAAGGACGAGGTCGTCGAGGGCATGGCGGCGTCGAACGCCTACACCGCCTCCTCGCTCGACGCCCAGCCGGAGGAGGACGACTCCGAGGGCGCGCTGGCGGACCGGATCGGTTACGAGGACCACGGGCTCGAAGGGATCGAGTACGTCGAGTCGTTGAAGCCGCTGATCGCCGAACTGCCGCCGCGCGACCGGAAGATCCTCTCGCTGCGCTTCGTGGCCGGCATGACCCAGTCGGAGATCGGCGAGGAACTGGGTATTTCACAGATGCACGTGTCACGACTGCTGTCACGCACCCTGGTACGGCTGCGCAAGGGGCTGACCCTCGAGGAATGACGGGCGGCCGCGTCCTGCGCCCCGCACGGTCGACGCAGGGCACGGCCCCGCACGGACGACTCGCACAGCGGGCCTCACACAGCGTGCCCTGCACGTCGCGCCCCGCACTCCGCCGGCGCCGGAAGCCCTCCCCGGGCACCGGACACCGGCCGGGTACGGGGCGCAACGCGTTTCCCGCCGCCGGCCACTGATCCGAGTGCGGGGAGGGGGAGGGTACGCGGAGGGGGGGAGGGTGCGCGGACGGCTCAGAGTACGCGGACGCCCCGCCGCCATACGCCCGTGACCAGCGGGACGCCGGGGCGGTAGGCCAGGTGGACGTGGCTCGGGGCGTCGAGGAGGGCGAGGTCGGCGAAGGCGCCGGGGGTGACGCGGCCGATGTCGGTGCGGCGCAGGGCCGCCGCACCACCCGCGGTGGCCGACCAGAGCGCCTCGTCGGGCGTCATGCCCATGTCCCGCACGGCGAGCGCGATACAGAACGGCACCGAGGACGTGAAGGACGACCCCGGGTTGCAGTCCGTGGACAGTGCGACGGTGACGCCCGCGTCGAGCAGCCGGCGGGCGTCCGGCCAGGCGGCCCGGGTGGAGAACTCGGCGCCCGGCAGCAGGGTCGCGACCGTACGGCTGTGGGCGAGGGCGTCCACGTCGGCGTCGGTGAGATGCGTGCAGTGGTCGGCACTGGCCGCGTCGAGTTCGACGGCGAGCCGCACGCCGGGTCCGTGGGAGAGCTGGTTGGCGTGGATGCGCGCGTGCAGACCCTTGGCCCGGCCGGCGGTGAGAACGGCGCGCGCCTGGTCGCCGTCGAAGGCGCCCCGCTCGCAGAAGACGTCGATCCAGCGGGCGTGCGGCGCGCAGGCGTCCAGCATCCTCCCGGTGACCAGGTCCACGTAGCCGGCCGGGTCGTCGGCGTACTCCGGGGCGGGGATGTGGGCGCCGAGGTAGGTGACCTCGTCGGTGTGGCGGGCGGCCAGCCGCAGCGCGCGGGCCTCGTCCTCGGTGGTCAGTCCGTAGCCGGACTTGGTTTCGACGGTCGTGGTGCCCTGCCGCAGCGCCTCGGTGAGGAAACGGGTCAGGTTCGCCTCGAGTTCCGCGTCGCTCGCGGCCCGGGTGGCGGCGACGGTGGTGCGGATACCGCCCACACTGTAGGGGTGGCCCGACATCCGGGCGTTGAACTCGTCGGTACGGTCGCCCGCGAAGACCAGGTGGGAGTGCGAGTCGACGAAGCCCGGAATCACCGCCCGGCCTCCGGCGTCGACCCGGTTGTCGGTGGCGGGTGCTTTGCTTGATTCACCGGTCCACACGATGCGGTCGCCCTCCATGACGACGGCCGCGTCCCGGACCGGACCGAGAGGAGAGAACCCCCGTCCGAGGGAGGGATCGTTGGTGACCAGCGTGGCGATGTTGACGATGGCGGTGCTGCTCATGACGTCCTCGTGGGTGGCGGGGGCGGGTACGGGGTTCCGGTGGCCGGTCCTCGGGCGCCCGGCGTTCCGGCCGGCGGCGTTCAGGTCCTCAGTGCCTCGACGGCGCGCGCGAGGGCGTGCGGCACATCGGGGACGAGGGTGTGCGCCCCGTCGCGTACGACGTGCCGTCCCGCCACGATCGTGTGCCGTACGTCGGCCGCTGTCGCGGCGAATACGGCGGTCTCGGCGCCGAGCCGGGGCAGTGGCCCCGCGGTTCTGACCGACTCCAGGGTGAGGGTGGTCAGGTCGGCGGGGGCGCCGGGTTCGATGGTGCCCGCCCCGTCCCAGCCGAGAGCGGCGTGTCCGCCGGCGGTGGCGGCCCTCAGCAGGGCGTTCGCCGTCCAGTGACCGCGGGTGCGGGTGCGCAGGCGCTCGTTCAGCTCCAGGGCGCGCGCCTCCTCCAGCAGGTCGATGACGGCGTGGCTGTCCGAGCCGAGGGAGAGCGGGGAGCCCCGGCGTTGAAGGGCGGCCGCGGGACCGATGCCGTCGGCGAGGTCGCGTTCGGTGGTGGGGCACATGCAGGTGCCGGTGCCGCTGGCGCCGATGAGCGCGATGTCCTGGCCGGTGAGGTGCGTGCTGTGGATGCCGGTGGTGCGCGGTCCGAGCACGCCGTGGTCGGCGAGCAGGCGGGTCGGGGTACGGCCGTGCGCCTCCTGGCAGGCCTCGTTCTCGGCGGTCTGCTCCGAGAGATGCACATGCAGCGGGGCCCGCCGCTCCTCCGCCCAGCGGGCCACGGTCGCCAGCTCCCGGGCGGGCACGGCCCGTACGGAGTGGATGGCGGCACCGATGCGCGCGTGATCCTGTTCCTCGAGAAGTGAGGAGCGTTCGGCCCAGGCCTCGGCGGTGCCGTCGGAGAAGCGGCGCTGGTGGGCGGTGGGCGGCTCGCCGAAGCCTGCGGACAGGTAGGCGGTGTCGAGGAGGGTGATGCGGATGCCGGCCTCGGCGGCGGCCGCGATGAGGGCCTCTCCCATCGCGTTGGGGTCGGCGTAGGGGGTGCCGCCGGGGGCGTGGTGCAGGTAGTGGAACTCGCCGACGGCGGTGATGCCGGCGAGCGCCATCTCCGCGTACACGGCGCGGGCGAGCCGGTGGTAGCTCTCGGGGGTCAGCCGGTCGGCGACCGAGTACATCACCTCGCGCCAGGTCCAGAAGGTGCCGGCGCCGACCTGGACGGTGCCGCGCAGAGCACGGTGAAAGGCGTGCGAGTGGGCGTTGGCCAGCCCTGGGAGGGTCAGCCCGCGCAGGATCTCGGCCCCGGGGGGCGGGGCGGGGACGTCCGGGGTGACGGCGGCGATGCGGCCGTCACCACTGCCCTCGCCGTCGCCACGGACGCCGACGGTCACGGTCACGCCCGGCTCGACCCGGTCGCCGAGCCAGGCGTGCTCCAGCCAGTACGTCCGCCCGGTGGGCGTGGGGGACGGCGGGGTGGGCACGGACACGGTGGTGGCCGTGCCGGCCGTGGCGCTCGCCGTGGTGCCGCTGTCCTGTGTCACCCGTACACCAGTCCCTCCAGTACGTCGGCGAGTGCGCCGGCCCCGGCCAGGCAGTCGTCCTCGGCCGCGTACTCGGCCGGGGAGTGCGAGACGCCCGTGGGGTTGCGCACGAACAACATGGCGGTCGGAATGCTCGCGGAGAGGATCCCGGCGTCGTGTCCGGCGCCCGTGCCGAGGACGGGAATCCGGGCCGATGCCTGCCCGTCGTCCCTCTCCCGGCCCAGGATGCGGGCGAGTTCGTCGCGCAGGGCGTGGTCGAAGTCGACGACGGGTGTGCGGGACTCGCGGACCACGTCCAGGTCCACGCCGTGGGCGGCGGCGTGGTCGCGGGCCGCCTTCTCCACCCCGGCGACCACGGTGTCCAGGCTCGTCTGGTCGGCGGCGCGGGAGTCGAGCCAGCCGCGCACCAGGGAGGGGATGGCGTTGACGCCGTTCGGCTCGACGGCGATCTTGCCGAAGGTGGCGACGGCACCGGCGAGTTCGGCCTCGCGGCGGGCGGCGAGGACGGTCTCGGCGTAGGGCAGCATGGGGTCGCGGCGGTCGGCGAGGCGGGTGGTGCCGGCGTGGTTGGCCTCGCCGCGGAAGTCGAACCGCCAGCGCCCGTGCGGCCAGATGGCACTGGCGATGCCGACCCGGTCGCCTGACAGGTCGAGGAAACGGCCCTGTTCGACGTGCAGTTCGACGAAGGCGCCGATGCGGGCGAGCCGTTCGGGGTCGGCTCCGATGGCGTCGGGGTCGTGCCCGGCGGCCTCCATCGCCCGGGGCAGGGTGATCCCGTCGCCGTCGGTGAGGGTGTGCGCCCGGTCGCGGGTGAGCTGTCCGGCGGTGAGCCGCGAGCCGACGCAGGCGAGCCCGAAGCGGGCGCCCTCCTCGTCACCGAAGTTGACGATGCCCAGGGGGCGGGGGAACGGGTCTTGGCCCCGGGTGCGTCGCCGGGTGCCGTCCTTCTCCCCTCTCCGGCGCAGTTCGTCGAGGGCGGCGAAGGCGGAGACCACGCCGAGGGGGCCGTCGAAGGCTCCGCCGTCCGGCACGGAGTCCAGGTGGGACCCGGTGACGACGGCGTTCCCGTCGGCGGGGTCCCCCAGCCAGGCCCACTGGTTCCCGTTCCGGTCCACGTCGAGCCGCAGTCCCCGCCGTTCGGCCTGCGCGGCGAACCAGGCCCGGCATTCGGCGTCGGCACCGGTCCAGGCGTAGCGCCGGTAGCCGCCGGAGCCGGGGTGGCGGCCGAGAGGGAGCAGCTCACGCCACATCTCCTGGAAGGTGGGGGGCGCGGAGGGCTCGGTCACGTGCCCTCGCCCTCGCGGCCCCTGTGCCCCTCGGGCCCCTCGGACCCCTCGCGCATCGGTACCCGTACGCCCCGCTCCGACGCGACCGAGTCCGCGAGGTCGTAGCCGGCGTCCACGTGGCGGATGACGCCCATGCCGGGGTCGTTGGTCAGGACCCGCCGGATCTTCTCGCCGGCGAGCTTCGTGCCGTCGGCGACCGTCACCTGGCCCGCGTGCAGGGAGCGCCCCATGCCGACGCCGCCGCCGTGGTGGACGGACACCCAGGAGGCCCCGGACGCCACGTTCACCATGGCGTTGAGCAGCGGCCAGTCGGCGATCGCGTCGGAGCCGTCGCGCATGCCCTCGGTCTCGCGGTACGGGGAGGCGACGGAGCCGCAGTCGAGGTGGTCTCGGCCGATGACGACGGGGGCCGCCAGTTCCCCGGAGGCGACCATGTCGTTGAACCGCTCGCCTGCCTTGTCCCGCTCGCCGTATCCGAGCCAGCAGATGCGCGCGGGCAGGCCCTGGAAGCGGACCCGTTCCCCGGCCAGGCGCATCCAGCGGGCGAGGGACGCGTTCTGCGGTGACTCGGCCTCGGGGAAGAGGTCGAGAACGGCCCGGTCGGTCTTCGCGATGTCGGCGGGGTCGCCGGACAGGGCGGCCCAGCGGAAGGGACCCCTGCCCTCGCAGAACAGCGGGCGGATGTACGCGGGCACGAAGCCGGGGAAGGCGAAAGCGCGTTCGTATCCGGCGAGTTGGGCCTCGCCGCGGAGGGAGTTGCCGTAGTCGAAGACCTCGGCCCCGGCGTCCATGAAGCCGACCATCGCCTCGACGTGCCGGGCCATGGACTGGCGGGCGCGGGCGGTGAAACCGGCCGGGTCCTTGGCGGCGGCGTCGGCCATGTCCTCGAAGGCGATGGTGGCGGGCAGGTAGGCCAGCGGGTCGTGGGCGGAGGTCTGGTCGGTGACGATGTCGACGGGGGCGCCCATGGCGAGCAGCCGCGGAACCACGTCGGCGGCGTTGCCGAGGACGCCGACGGACAGCGGCCGGCGGGCGTCACGGGCCTCGGTGGCCAGGCGGAGGGCGTGGTCGAGGGAGTCGGCCCTCACGTCCAGGTAGCGGTGCTCGATGCGGCGGTCGATGGCGCGCGGATCGCAGTCGACGCAGATCGCGACGCCGTCGTTCATGGTGACGGCGAGCGGCTGGGCGCCGCCCATGCCGCCGAGTCCCGCGGTCAGGGTGATGGTCCCGGCGAGGGTGCCGCCGAACTTCTTCGCGGCGACGGCGGCGAACGTCTCGTAGGTGCCCTGGAGGATGCCCTGGGTACCGATGTAGATCCAGGAGCCGGCGGTCATCTGCCCGTACATGGTCAGACCGAGGGCCTCCAGGCGGCGGAACTCCTCCCAGTTGGCCCAGTCGCCGACGAGGTTGGAGTTGGCGATGAGGACGCGCGGGGCCCATTCGTGGGTCTGCATGACGCCGACGGGGCGGCCGGACTGGACGAGCATCGTCTCGTCCTGCTTGAGGGTCCTCAGGGTGCGGACCATGGCGTCGAAGGAGCGCCAGTCCCGGGCCGCCTTGCCGGTGCCGCCGTAGACGACGAGCTGGTCGGGGTGCTCGGCGACCTCGGGGTCGAGGTTGTTCTGCAGCATGCGCAGGGCGGCCTCCTGGGGCCAGCCCCGGGCGCTCAGCCCGGTGCCGCGCGGCGCTCGGACGACACGGGGTCCTGACATGGTCCGCCTCCTGGTGACGCACTCCGCACTTACTGAAGATATTCACACGGTCGCAGCCTGAATATGACTAGTCAATACCGCCGGTGTGTCGGCGCCGGCCGCCGGACGGTGTTTGGCTGGACGCATGGGCACGGACATGGAGAACGCCGGGACGGCGAGTCGAGCGGCGGCCCCGGACGAGGGCGGGCCGGACGGCGGGGCCGCGCCGGGAGCCGGGCGGACGGCCCGGCGGGACGAGGCGGTGCGGGCCGCCGTCGAGCAGGGGCTGATCGGACCCGGTTCACCCCTGACGGCCCTGCTCGACGTCACCGGCATCCGGGAGTCGGCGGCCGAGCTGCGGGAGGCCTTCGCGGCGGTGACACCGTCCGGCACCCCCGTACTGCACGCCTTCGCGGTGAAGGCGACCCCGCTGGTACCGGTGCTGCGGCTGCTGCACACGGAGGGCATCGGGGCCGAGGTCGCCAGCCCCGGCGAGCTGGCGCTGGCACGGGCGGCGGGGGTGCCGCCGGCACGGACGGTGCTGGACTCACCCGCCAAGACACCGGCCGAGCTGCGGGAGGCGCTGGCACGGGGCATCGCCGTCAACGCGGACAATCCACAGGAACTGGCGCGCGTCGACGCCCTGATGGCCGGCTCCCCGGCACGGCCGGCCGGTCTCCGCTCCCCCCTCGGCATCCGGGTGAACCCGCAGGTCGGCGGCGGCACCATCGAGGCGCTGTCCACCGCCACGGCGACCTCGAAGTTCGGTGTGGCACTGCGCGACGAGGGGGCGCGGGAGTGGGTCGTGCGGGCGTATCTCGACCGGCCGTGGCTGACCCGGCTGCACACGCACACCGGCTCCCAGGGCATCGCCCTGCCCCTGATGGCGAGGGGTGTGGCGGAGACGTACGCACTGGCCGAGGAGATCAACCGGCGCGCGGGGCGGCAACAGGTCGACACCGTCGACATCGGTGGCGGGCTGCCGGTGAACTTCGCCTCCGACGCGACCCGTCCGACGTACGCGCGGTACGCGCGGCTGCTGAAGGAGACCGTGCCGGGGCTGTTCGACGGGCGGTACGGGCTGGTCACCGAGTTCGGGCGGTCGCTGCTGGCGAAGCACGGCACGGTCGTCGCCCGGGTGGAGTACGCCAAGAGGGCCGGCGGGCGTCCGGTCGCGGTGACGCACGCGGGCGTGCAGGTGGCGACACGGACGGTGTACGCGCCGACGGCGTGGCCGCTCAGGATCGCCGCGTACGACGCCCGGGGGTGGCCGAAGAAGGGCCCGGCGGTGGTGCAGGACGTGGCGGGACCGGCCTGTTTCGCGGGCGACCTGCTCGCCCGGGGGCAGCCGCTGCCGCTGCTGGAGCAGGGCGACTACGCGGCGGCACTGGACACGGGCGCGTACTGCTTCGCCCACCACTACGGGTACAACTCGCTCCCCCGCCCGGCCGTCCACGGCTTCACCGCCCACGGCCCCGGCCGGGTGACGTTCGCGCTCGTGCGCCCGGCTCAGACCGTCGAGGAGATCGTGGCCGAATCGGGCGGCGCCCACCCCGACGCCCTGATCACCTGATCCCCTGATCCGGGCCGGACCCGGCCCGGCCGGGTCCGGTGATCAGGTCAGGGCCGGGTCAGGTCAGGGCAGAGGCCCGGCGGCGGGCGCCGCCCGGGGTCGCGTCGCCTGCCGCGATGCCTGTGGTGCGGTAGCCCTTGACCGCCTTGCCGGCCGGGCTGCTCGCGCCGCCCTTCAGCCAGTCGACGCGGACCCACAGAAGGATCTCCTCGGCCTGCTCCAGGCGGCCGATCCAGGACGCCTTCAGCCACAGGCCCGCACCGCACCCGGCGAGCAGCAGACCGCCCGCCGCGGGCACCGCGAACCCGCTGCCCAGGGCGGCGAGGAAGGCGAGCAGCAGCCACCAGCGGTGCCGGCGCCGCCAGTTGCGCACGCTGACCGCGCGGTCCTGGAGCACGTCCTGCTTGCCCGCCCGCCCCGCCGGCCGGGCCAGCTCGCGGTACCGCCCGCGCCGTACGTACGCCACCACGGCCATGGCCACGAGGAACAGCGCGGCTCCGGCCAGCACACCGATCCGGCGGCCGGTCAGTCCCGGCACCAGCACGCCGATGCCCGCCGCGAACACGCCCAGCCACCCCAGTGGTGCCGCCCCGGCCCGTACGACCACGGCCACCCGAGCCAGCCCTTGTCCTCCGCGCATCACGTCCAGCCTCCCGTCCCACTGCAGTGGAGCGTCCGTAGGGTCCGGAGCGCAGATTAGTGACTCGAGGTGAGAGAAATCTGAGATACCGCCCGAGGAGCGGCGTCTCGCGCCGTCACTCCACGAACAGGCCGCGCGTCGCCGCCTTCGTGTCGAACTCCTCCAGGCGGGCCTGGGCGTCGGGCAGGCCGTCGCACATCGCCTCCAGCAGCACCCGGCCCAGCAGCATCGGCGCGCACGCCGTGTCGAAGGCGAGCCCGGTGCCGACGGCGGCGGGCAGCAGCAGGTCGGAGACCTTGGCCACCGGCGCGAAGGCGGAGTCGGTGACGGTGACGACGGTCAGCCCCGTCTCCTTGGCGTGGGTGAGGGCGTCGACGACCTCCCGGGGGTGCCGGGGCAGCGCGAAGCAGAGCAGGGCTCCGGCGCCGGCCGCCGCGGCGGCGTCGATGCGGTCGTGGAGCATGGTGCCGCCCTCGTTGAGCAGCCGTACGTCGGGGTGGACCTTGGCGGCGAAGTAGGCGAAGCCGTGGGCCTGGGCCGCCGCCGCGCGCAGCCCGAGCACGAGCAGCGGCCGGCTGCCCGCGAGGATCCGCCCCGCCCGCCGCACGGGCTCCGGATCGGCGAGCACCTCGGCCAGGTGCCGCAGGTTCTCGATCTCGGCCTCGACGGCCTGCTGGTACTCGTTGTACGACCCGGCGTCCGGCGCCGGCGGTCCGGAGGGCACGACCTCGCGCAGATGCCGCCGCAGGGCGGGATAGCCGTCGAAGCCGAGGGCGACCGCGAACCGGGTCACGGAGGGCTGGCTGACGCCGGCCAGTTCGGCCAGTTCCACGCTGGACAGGAACGGCACGTCGGCGGCGCGCCGCACCATGCTGTGCGCGATGCGCCGCTGCGTCGGCGTCAGCCGGTGCCCCTCGAACAGCGCCTGCAGGCGCGCGGCAGGCCCCTCGGTGACGCTCATGACGTGGCTCCCCCCTCGACCTGATCACCGGCTCCGGTCACCCGGCTGCCCACACGATCCATTCACCCACCGTGCTTCCTGCATGCCGTTATACAGGCGAACGCGGGGCGCGCACGACCGGGAGCGGGCAGGCCCCCCGCCGACAAGGGGGCTGTCCCCAGTGCCATGGGCGGCCGGGCTGCCTACCGTGGTCCTATGACCGGAATGGATGCACGGGACACCGATCTGAAGAAGGAACTCAACGCCACCCTGCAGGCCCGCAGGGAACTGGGCGACGAGTACGAGTCCGCGCTGGTCGACTCGTTCCTGGAGAAGGTCGACCAGCGTATCGACGGCGCGGTGGAGCGCCGGGTGCGCCGGCAGCTCGCCGAGCAGCAGATGACGGTGGCCCGGGACTCCCGGGCGCCGAGGGCCACGGACACCTGGGGCGAGCGGTTCGGCTTCGGGATCGTCTCCCTGGTCCTGGCGGTGCCACTGTCCGCGATCGGCGGCGGCGTGGCCCATCTGCCCGGCCTGCTGGTCGCCTGGCTGGGCATCGTCGGCGTGAACGTCGTCCAGGCGGCCCGCACCAACCCGGGCCTGTTCGGCCTGCGCGGGCACCGGCGACAGGACGACGCCTGGGAGGACTGAGCACGGGGGCGAGCACACGGGCCGGGCGCGGAGGACCGGGCGCGGGCGGCTGAACAGGGTCGACGCGGGGACCACCGCACCCCCGTTACCGGGGGGCGGGACGACGGTGGTCCCCGCGTAGCGACGCGGGCCGGCCGGGCCGGGCTGCGCGTCTGGCGTCCATGGAGGTCCGGGAGCCGCTCCGGAGGTCCTGTGACGCCGTTCCCTGTCGGCCGGGAAGGGGAGCCGCTCCCTGCCCCGCCGACAACGACCAATCTGCCGGACCGGTGTTAAGCGAGTGCTGCGCGCACGTGACGCCCGCGTACCACTTCCGCGAAGTCCACGAAGATCACGTACGGTCCGGCTCCCGGAGCGCACGGCCGGCTCGCTCCCGGACGGCGGACGGCGACCGCCCGTGAACGTCCCGCCCGTCGACCGTCCGTCTCCGCGCCCGTGAACGTCCCGCCCGTCGACCGTCCGTCTCCGCGCCCGTCACATCCCGACGGTCACATCCCTACGGTCACATCCCGACGGTCACTTGCCGTCCTTGGCGAGGAAGGAGAGCAGGTCCTGGCGGCTGACCACACCGGTCGGCCTGCCCTCGACCAGGACGATCGCCGCGTCGGCCTTGCCCAGCACGGCCATCAGGTCCGCGACCGGCTCACCGGAGCCGACCTGCGGCAGCGGGGCGGACATGTGCTTCTCCAGCGGGTCGTCGAGCGAGGCCCTCTTGCTGAACAGCGCGTCCAGCAGTTCCCGTTCCACCACCGAGCCGACGACCTCGGCGGCCATCACGTCCGGGTGCCCGGCGCCCGGCTTGACGACCGGCATCTGCGAGACGCCGTACTCGCGCAGCACCTCGATGGCCTGCCCGACGGTCTCGTCGGGGTGCATGTGCACGAGGGACGGCATGTGACCGCCCTCCTTGTGGTCGAGGACGGCGCTGACACGCGCGCTCGGGCCGGCGTCCTCGAGGAAGCCGTAGTCGGCCATCCACTCGTCGTTGAAGATCTTGCTGAGGTAGCCGCGTCCGCTGTCCGGGAGCAGCACCACCACGACGTCGTCCTCGCCGAGCCGCTCGGCGACCCGCAGCGCCGCGACGACGGCCATGCCGCACGATCCGCCGACGAGCAGGCCCTCCTCCTTGGCGAGGCGCCGGGTCATCTGGAAGGAGTCCTTGTCGGACACGGGGACGATCTCGTCCGCGACGGTCCGGTCGTAGGCGGTCGGCCAGAAGTCCTCGCCGACGCCCTCCACCAGGTAGGGCCGTCCGGAACCGCCGGAGTAGACGGAGCCCTCGGGGTCGGCGCCGACGACCTGGACGCGGCCGTCGCTGACGTCCTTGAGGTAGCGCCCGGTCCCGGAGATGGTGCCGCCGGTCCCGACGCCGGTCACGAAGTGGGTGATCTTCCCCTCGGTCTGCTCCCACAGCTCCGGGCCGGTGGAGTGGTAGTGGGAGAGCGGGTTGTGGGGGTTGGAGTACTGGTCCGGCTTCCAGGCCCCCGGTGTCTCACGGACCAGCCGGTCGGAGACGTTGTAGTACGAGTCGGGGTGCTCGGGGTCCACGGCGGTCGGGCAGACGACCACTTCGGCCCCGTACGCCCGCAGTACGTTGATCTTGTCCAGGGAGACCTTGTCGGGGCACACGAAGATGCACTTGTACCCCTTCTGCTGGGCCACGATGGCCAGGCCGACGCCGGTGTTGCCGCTGGTCGGCTCGACGATGGTGCCGCCCGGCTGCAGCTCTCCGCTCTTCTCCGCCGCCTCGATCATGCGCAGGGCGATGCGGTCCTTCACCGATCCGCCGGGGTTGAAGTACTCCACCTTGGCCAGGACGGTCGCCCCGATGCCGTGGGTGACGTTGTTGAGCCTCACGAGCGGGGTGTTGCCGACGAGGCTGATCATCGAGTCGTGGAATTGCACCGTTGTCTCCGGATGCTGCAAAAGGTGTGGTTGAAGTGGTGATGCCAGCCTAGAGCCTGCTCCGGACCCTGTCCGTGAACCCGGACCCGAACCCATGCCCGCACCCCGGGCCTCCGGCCCGGTCCCACCCTCCCCGATCGTTCACTCACCGCGAGGATTGGGTAACGGTCCGTACGGGGCAAGCACCGGGTGTACGGCTGCGGGGCCGTACAGCGGTACGGCTCAAAGGAGGTGGCGGCGAGGCATGACGAGGATGTCGAGGGCGAGGGTGGCCCGGCGGATCGCGGCCGGTGCCGCGTACGGCGGCGGGGGCATCGGCCTGGCCGGTGCGGCCGGCGTCGGACTGCTGCTGGCCGAGGCCCGGCTGGCGCGACGCCGTGTGGGCAACGGCGGGAGCCCGGACGCACCGAACGCGGACGGACTGTACGGCGCCGCCTACACGGTGCCCGGGCAGCCGGCGCTGCGGCTGACGATGCTGGGCGACTCCACGGCCGCCGGCCAGGGCGTGCACCGGGCCGGCCAGACCCCGGGCGCGCTGCTGGCGTCGGGGCTCGCGGCGGTCGCGGAGCGGCCGGTGGGGCTGAGCACGGTGGCGGTGCCCGGGGCCTGCTCCGACGATCTGGACCGGCAGGTGACGCGGGCCCTCGCGGATCCGTCCCGGGTGCCCGACATCTGCGTGATCATGGTCGGCGCGAACGACGTCACGCACCGCATGCCGCCCGCGCTCTCCGTCCGTCACCTGTCGGCGGCGGTGCGCCGGCTGCGTACGGCGGGCGCGGAGGTCGTCGTGGGCACCTGTCCCGACCTGGGCACGATCGAGCCGGTCCAGCAGCCTCTGCGCTGGCTGGCCCGGCGGACCTCCCGGCAACTGGCGGCGGCCCAGACGATCGGCGCGGTCGAGCAGGGCGGGCGCACGGTGTCGCTGGGCGACCTGCTCGGCCCCGAGTTCGCCGCGAACCCCCGCGAGCTCTTCGGCCCCGACAGCTACCACCCCTCCGCCGAGGGGTACGCCACAGTGGCCATGGCCCTCCTGCCGACGGTCTGCGCCGTCCTCGGCCTGTGGCCGGCCCAGGACGAGCGGCCCGACGCCGCCCGCCGCGAGGGCTTCCTCCCCGTCGCCCGGGCCGCGGCCGAGGCCGCGTCGGAGGCGGGCACCGAGGTCACCGCGGCCATGCCCACGGGCCCGAGGGGCCCCTGGGCCCTTCTCAAGCGCCGCAAGCGCCGCCGGGTGCGGGAACCGGAGGCCGGGACGTACTCCGCTCCGGCGGAGGAACCCGCGGAACCAACGGAGTCCGGGGAGACGCAGGCCAAAGCAAGCGCTTAGTAAATTGCGGCCAGCGTCACACCGCGCGCCCCGTGACCCCGCCACTACGTCCGGGTAACTTCCCAAGCAGCCCTGCCCCACCACCCGGTACGCCCTCCGTCGCCCGACCACCACCCCTCGACGAGGCGCTGCGCGCCGCCCCTTCCCTCAGGAGCCGTAATGCCCGAAGCCGTGATCGTCTCTGCCGCCCGTTCCCCCATCGGCCGCGCCTTCAAGGGCTCCCTCAAGGACGTGCGCCCGGACGACCTGACCGCCTCGATCATCCAGGCCGCCCTCGCCAAGGTCCCCGGGCTGGACCCCAAGGACATCGACGACCTGATGCTCGGCTGCGGCCTTCCCGGCGGCGAGCAGGGCAACAACCTCGGCCGCATCGTCGCCGTGCAGATGGGGATGGACCACCTGCCCGGCTGCACCGTCACGCGCTACTGCTCGTCGTCCCTGCAGACCTCCCGCATGGCACTGCACGCCATCAAGGCCGGCGAGGGCGACGTCTTCATCTCGGCCGGTGTCGAGACGGTCTCCCGGTTCGCGAAGGGCAACTCCGACAGCCTGCCCGACACCCGCAACCCCTTCTTCGCCGAGGCCGAGGCCCGTACCGCCGCTGTCGCGGAGCAGGAGGGCACCACCTGGCACGACCCGCGCGAGGACGGCCTCGTCCCGGACGCCTACATCGCGATGGGCCAGACCGCCGAGAACCTGGCGCGCCTGAAGGGCGTCACCCGCCAGGACATGGACGAGTTCGGCGTCCGCTCGCAGAACCTGGCCGAGGAAGCCATCAAGAACGGCTTCTGGGAGCGCGAGATCACCCCGGTGACACTGCCCGACGGCACGGTCGTCGCCAAGGACGACGGCCCGCGCGCCGGCGTCACCCTGGAGGGCGTCCAGGGCCTCAAGCCCGCCTTCCGCCCCGACGGCATGGTCACCGCCGCCAACTGCTGCCCGCTCAACGACGGCGCCGCAGCCCTCGTCGTCATGAGCGACACCAAGGCCCGCGAGCTGGGCCTGACCCCGCTCGCCCGGATCGTCTCCACCGGCGTCTCCGGCCTCTCCCCGGAGATCATGGGCCTCGGCCCGGTCGAGGCGTCCCGGCAGGCGCTGCGCCGCGCCGGCCTCGGCATCGGCGACATCGACCTGGTCGAGATCAACGAGGCGTTCGCCGCACAGGTCATCCCCTCCTACCGCGAGCTCGGCATCCCGCTGGAGAAGCTGAACGTCAACGGCGGCGCGATCGCCGTCGGCCACCCGTTCGGCATGACGGGAGCCCGCATCACCGCCACGCTCATCAACTCCCTCCAGTTCCACGACAAGCAGTTCGGCCTGGAGACCATGTGCGTCGGCGGCGGCCAGGGCATGGCCATGGTCATCGAGCGCCTCAGCTGACCGTCACCGCCGGCCGTCGCAGCCGAGCCGGGGAAACGGCGGCCGGGTAGCCGCACGGTGTCCGGACCGGCACGGTCGGTGAGGAAACGGCCCGGAACCCTTGAAGCACCGGGGTTCCGGGCCGTTCCGTGATCCAATCTCCCCCAGGATGTGACCTTTCTCCCTCGCCGCGGAGATTCGCGCAGGTCAGAGCCCTGCCCCTGCCCGGCCCGGAAACCACACTCCGTCCGTTTCGTGACGTTACGCACTGACAGATGGTTAGTCCGCCCTTCAAGCTGATGTAGGAAGTCGGAGGTCGACTTTGAACCGGGAGTACGTCAGTGAGCGCCATGCCGATCGCCCTGTTGGTCACCACGGCCGCAACCGGCGCCGTGGGTGTCGCCGTCCTGCGCAGCATTCTGGTGCTGCGTCGACAGGTCGCGGCCCTGCACGCCGAACTGGTCAAGGACCGCGCCGCCGCCACGCGCGCGCTCCTGCCCGCCGCCCGCTCCGCCCACGCCGACGAGATACGCGCGGCCGTGGCCGAGGCGCTCGCGGAGGAGCGGGAGCGGGAGCTCGCCGAGGCGCGGGCGTTCTGGGCCGCCCAGGAGGCGCGTGACATCTCCGACGCGCCGTCCCTGCTGGGCCTGGCCGACAGTGAGCTGTTCATGCCCCGGCAGGCCGACTTCGTGGGGCTGGAGCCGGTGACCGAGCCGGGCGCCGACGCCGACGAGTACGCCCCGAAGGACGTCGTCCAGGGCGGTACGCCCACCGAGTCCCCGGAACTCGCGGCGGCCCGCCGACGGCACCCCTCGCACCCGGACTTCGTCCCGAACCCGTCGCCGGTCGTGAACGACCACGAGCGCACCGTCTCCACGCTGGAGGAGCTGGCCTCCTCCGAGGTGGAACTGACCGACGTCCGCCCCGGCCCGCTGGGCACACTGGACGTCTACGTCTTCGCCGACGGCACCACGCTGTGCATGACGCCGGGGCACCGGGAGACGGCGGAGCGGCTGGCCGCGGCCCTGCGCGAGGGCCGGAGTCCGTTCCTGCTGGGTGGTTCCGGCATCTCGGGCGCGTACACGCTGACCTTCGCCTGCGGCGAGGAGAACGTCTACATCCTGGCGGACCGCGTCATCGCGTCCCTCTGAGCCGTCCGCTCCGACCTGTCCGCCCGATTCCTCCGCCCGGCTTTCCGTCCGGGCCCCTCCCCGCGCCGGCGTGCACCCGGGCCGCTTTCGGCCCTACACCCCGGCGCGTTTCTGCGCCTCCTCCACGAGCCGTAGCGCCTCCGCGACCTCGTTCTCGTTCTCCAGTACGAGCGCCAGGTCGTGGCCGGCGACGGTGACCTGGTCGGCGGCGGCGAACATGCCCGCGTCGGGCATCTCGCGGGGCTCGGTGCCCGGCTCCTCCACGCGCTGGGTCCACCCCGCCAGTTCCCTGGCCAGGGCGAGCGCCTCGGCGGCGGCCCCCCGTTGCAGCCGGCTCTGCGGCGCGGCCCGCAGGCGGTCGGCGAAATGATCCACGGCACGGGTGAGAGGCGTCGTATCAACCACGCGCCGAGCGTACGCGGCACGACAGGACTGTTGCCAACGGGCGAACGCTCAGGCACGGTGACCTGAAGGACCGGCTCACACCCCTGCGCTGGAGGCGCCGATGTCCCAAGTCCTCTCCGAGGAGACCCATCGCAACATGCTCGCCCGCATCCCGCACTGCACCGGTCGTGAGGTCTCCGACTGGCTGCGCACCGTCGAGGAGGAAGGCCCGTCGCTCTTCCGCTTCGAGGAGAAGGTCAGCTGGCTCCGCCACGAGTACGACCTGGCGTACGGCCATGCCAAGGCGATCGTCCACGAGTACGACCTGAGAAGGGCCGCGCGCAATCTGCGCTGAGCCCGCGCCCCGCCCACCGTCCACCACCCACCCCGTCCGCACCACGGCGAAGGGCCCCGGGTGAACCCGGGGCCCTTGCGTGCATCCCTGTGGATCAGACGCGTCGAGCGCTGATCACCGGACGCTAGTCACTGCTGTTGAGGATCGCGATGAGCCTCAGGAACTCCAGGTAGAGCCAGACCAGCGTCAGCGTGAGGCCGAAGGCCGCGAGCCAGGCCTCCTCGCGCGGGGCACCGTAGGCGAGGCCGTCCTCGACCTGCTTGAAGTCCAGGGCGAGGAAGCAGGCACCGAGGATGATGCCGACGACACCGAAGATGATGCCGAGCGGGCCGCTGCGGAAGCCGAGGCCGTCACCGCCGCCGAACACCGCGAACAGCAGGTTCACGGCCATCAGCAGGATGAAGCCGAGCGCGGCCGCCATCACGAAGCCGTAGAAGCGGCGGTTGACGCGGATCCAGCCCGCCTTGTACGCCACCAGCACACCGACGAAGACCGCCATGGTGCCGAGCACGGCCTGCATGGCCGCACCGTCTGCGATGCGGTTGTCGACGACGCTGGAGATGACGCCGAGGAAGACACCCTCGAACGCGGCGTACGTCAGGATCAGCGCGGGCGCCGCCTTGCGCTTGAAGGCCTGCACGAGGCCCAGCACCATGGCGATCAGCGCGGCGCCGATGCCGATGCCGTAGGACCGGCCGAGGTTGGCGTCGTCCACGGGCAGCAGGGCCCAGGCGAGCGCGGCGAAGACGACGAGCACGCCGAGCGTGGTGCCCGTGCGCATGACGACGTCGTCGATGGTCATCCGGTCGGCAGTGGCGGGCGCCTGCGGCGGCGCGCCGTGCTGCACGTCCTGCTGACCGTACGGGTTCTGTGCGTAGGGGTTCTGCGCGTACGGGTTGCCGGTGGGCTGCGCGTACGGGTTGCCCTGCGTGGCGACAGCGGGACCCCCGGCCTGCGGCGCGGTGTTGAAGCCCGCGTAGCCGTTGTCGCGGCTGAACCCCCGTCGCGAGAAGACCGGGTTTCTGCTCCTCATTTCACTCCTCCATGGCCACACAGCATGGCCTTGGGCTCAAGAGTAATAGGTAGGCAAAGGAATGACCCTAATGCTTGGGGAGGATCTTTCCCTCGTCGTGCTGCACAACACGCTACGCGACCACGTGATTCCCCTCACCGCAGGGAACCGAACCATGACCGACCCGGGACCTGCCCGGAACCGGTCGGAGACCACCCCCGGCCGCCCCACCCCGCCCCACCCTCCGTCCGCACCGGCCATGCCCGCACCCCCGGAAACCATTCTTCACCCAGCGCGTACGCGCACGCGCTCTCCGTGCGGAACCTTCGCCCCGGCAACGCCGATACACACCGGTCCCCTCAACGGGCGCAACCGTTCGTGAGGACCTGAACCGCCAGCGGTGCGCCGGGCCCGGCGTCCCGAGCCCGGGCGGGGGAAACGGGCGGGGGAAACCGGAGGGCCCGGAACGATCGCGTACACGCGACCTCGTACGAGTTGCGCATCACCGGGGCACCGGGCACGGGCGTTTCGCCGGTCACCGGCCAAGCCCTCCGCCTGCGCCCTGCGGAACCGGCCCCCGTCGACGAGCTGCGCCACCGCGCCCACCGAGGCCCTCGCCGATGCCGTGCTGGAGACCGGATCCCCCCGACCGGCTTCGAGCGGCCCTCGGCGAGGCCTCCTGACGGTCAGCGCCGGACCGTACGGTTGCCCATGCGCCCCGGCCCTTCCCGGCTCGTGACGTTCCGCGCCCCGATGTCCAGCCCGCCCACACGCGCACCGGCACCTCATGGGCAAGCCCCTCGGCGGCGCACCGTCGGGTGCGAACGCCTCCTCGCCCCGAGGGCGAGGAGGACTGCCGGATCAGGAGCTTCGGCAACAGTGGTGCCCGGAGCCGGACTTGAACCGGCACGCCCCCAGCAGGGGCAGCGAGGTTTAAGCTCGCCGTGTCTGCATTCCACCATCCGGGCAGGCCATGGGCTCCGCGTCGAGCCTCTCGAGCCTATCGGGACCCCTCCCCCGAACTGCGGGGTACTGGACCGATGTTGTCTTATTTTATGGGCGCCTGAGGGTGTATCAGGCCACGGAAACTGCCATCAGCACATGCCACGAGCCTTGCGCGCGAAGGCCGGCCGCGCATACGGAATGACGGGATTTCACCGTCCCGACAAGGGTGCTCCACCCGTTCCCACGACATCCACCGCTCAGCGGACCTCCGTTCGGCACGAAGGCGCCCCCTCGGCCCCGGGGACGCCTCCCCTCGCTCAGGGTCCGCCGTCAGCCCCAGGTATGACGGTGACCACCGGGGTCCACCCTGAGTCGCCCCCCGGAACCGGAGCAGCGGGTGACTACACGGCGGCGGGCGGGCGCGACGATGGAGATCGTCCCGTTCCCGTGAAACGCCGTACCGTCAGGAGTGCCCATCCCGTGACCACCGCACCCATCGCCGACCGGACCACCGCCGTGGCCGCACGCGCCACGGAGCTGTCCAAGATCTACGGCCAGGGCGAGACCCGGGTGGTAGCCCTCGACCAGGTCTCCGTGGACTTCCGGCAGGCCGAGTTCACCGCGATCATGGGCCCCTCCGGCTCGGGCAAGTCCACGCTGATGCACTGCGTGGCCGGGCTCGACACGTTCTCGGCCGGTTCCGTGCGCATCGGCGACACCGAGCTGGGATCCCTCAAGGACAAGCAGCTGACCAAGCTGCGCCGGGACAAGATCGGCTTCATCTTCCAGGCGTTCAACCTGCTGCCGACCCTGACGGCCCTGGAGAACATCACCCTCCCGATGGACATCGCGGGGCGCAAGCCCGACAAGCAGTGGCTCGACACCGTGATCCGGATGATCGGACTGTCCGACCGGCTGAGCCACCGGCCCTCGCAACTGTCCGGCGGTCAGCAGCAGCGCGTCGCCGTGGCACGGGCGCTCGCCTCCCGGCCCGAGATCATCTTCGGCGACGAGCCCACCGGCAACCTCGACTCCCGTTCCGGCGCCGAGGTGCTCGGCTTCCTGCGCAACTCCGTGCGCGAGCTGGGGCAGACGGTGGTCATGGTGACCCACGACCCGGTCGCCGCGGCCTACGCGGACCGGGTGGTGTTCCTCGCGGACGGCAGGGTCGTGGACGAGGTGCACGGGCCGACGGCCGACTCGGTGCTCGACCGCATGAAGCAGTTCGACGCCAAGGGCCGCACCAGCTGAATTGCCGTCACTCCTTCCGGTGACGCGCCCTCTCCCCTGCTGACGCCCCGCACCACCCCCCACCCGTACGACTGGACTCGAGAAGACACCCATGTTCCGTACCGCCTTGCGCAATGTGTTCGCGCACAAGGCCCGGCTCCTGATGACCGTGCTCGCCGTGATGCTCGGCGTGGCCTTCGTGTCGGGGACCCTGGTCTTCACCAACACCATCTCCGACGCCCTCCAGAAGAGCTCCGCCAGGGGCTTCGACCACGTCGACGTCGCCGTCACCCCCGGCTGGAAGGACGCCGAGGGCGACAAGCTCGGTGAGCAGCCCTACGAGCTGACCCCGGCCATGGTCGAGGACAGCGCCCGGGTGCCCGGCGCCGCGCGGGCCATCGGGGTCGTCACCGGGGTCACGGCCATGGCCGACCGGGACGGCAGGCTGATCGGCGACGGCTTCCAGTCGCAGGGCGGCAACTACTGGGGCACCGACGACCCCCGCTACCCGCTGACCGAAGGGCACGCCCCGAAGGGCGCGGACGAGGTCCTCATCGACGCCGAGACCGCGAAGCGCACCGGCTACCAGGTCGGTGACACCGTACGGATGTCGGTCGACGGCCCCGTCCTCGAACCGGTCGTCACCGGCGTCTTCACCACCGACGACGGCAATGTCGCGGCCGGCGGCAGCCTCGCGCTGTTCGACACCGCGACCGCGCAGAAGCTGTTCGGCAAGGAGGGCACGTTCGACGAGATCGCCGTCAAGGCGAAGGACGGCGTCTCCGACGCCGCGCTGCGGGCGGAGCTGGACAGGGCGCTGCCCGCCGACGCCGTGGAGACCACCACCGGCACGCGGCTCGCCGAGGACCAGGCGAGCGCGATCGCCTCCTCCATGGAGGAGATGAAGCAGGGCCTGCTGGTGTTCGCCGGCATCGCGCTGTTCGTCGGCACGTTCATCATCGCCAACACCTTCACGATGCTGGTCGCCCAGCGCACCCGGGAGCTGGCGCTGATGCGCGCGGTCGGCGCCTCCCGCCGGCAGGTCACCCGGTCGGTGCTGATCGAGGCGTTCGTGGTGGGCGCGGTCGCCGCCGTGGTCGGGCTGCTCGCCGGTATCGGCATCGGGGCCGGGCTGCGGGCCCTGATGGGGACGTTCGACGCGTCCGTGCCCGCCGGACCGCTGGTGGTCACGCCGGGCACCGTCGGCGCCGCGTTCGCGGTCGGTGTTCTGATCACCATGCTCGCCGCCTGGCTGCCGGGCCGCCGGGCCGCGAAGATCCCGCCGGTGGCGGCGATGAGCTCCGTGCACGCCAAGTCGACGACCAAGTCGCTCGTCCTGCGCAACACGCTGGGCGCGCTCTTCTCGGGCGCCGGCATCGCGGTGGTCCTCGCGGCCACGACGATGAGCGGCACGGACGGCCAGGCCCCCATGGGCATCGGCGCGGTGCTGCTGATCATCGGCGTGTTCGTCCTGACCCCGCTGCTGTCCCGCCCGCTGATCGCCGTCGCGGCGCCGGTGCTGCGCGTCTTCGGGATGTCCGGGAAGCTGGCCCGGCAGAACGCGGTGCGCAACCCGCGCCGTACGGCCGCGACCGCGTCCGCGCTGATGATCGGACTCACCCTGATCACCGGCATGACGGTGGTGGCGGGCAGCCTGCAGAACGCCATCGACAAGATGGCCGCCTCCTCGATCGAGGCCGACTACGTGGTCTCGATGGCGAACCGCAAATGGCTGTCGCCGGACGTCGAGCGGGCCCTGAAGCAGTCCGACGACGTCACCGCCACCAGCCCGCTGCGCAACGCGGCCGCTCGCATCGACGGCGAGA
Organism: Streptomyces sp. NPDC058632; assembly: GCF_042717095.1. Lineage (NCBI taxonomy): Bacteria > Bacillati > Actinomycetota > Actinomycetes > Kitasatosporales > Streptomycetaceae > Streptomyces > Streptomyces sp. NPDC058632. Next base: position 77,231 of record NZ_JBHXQZ010000011.1, read on the forward strand.
CCGACTTCCTCACCGGCGTCGACGGCGCCTCGATCGGCGAGCTGACCGACTTCCCGGTCCTCGACGGCGCCTTCGAGGTGGCGGGCACGCGGGTCGTCGTCGACCAGGAGACGGCCGAGGGGTACGGCTGGAAGGCCGGTTCGCGCTTCGCCCTCACCTACGAGGACGGCGAGAAGCAGGAGCTGACGGTCGCCGGTGTCTACGAGGGCAACGAGATGTTCCGCGGCATCATGCTCGACACCGCGACCCTCGCCCCGCACCAGTCGGACGACCCGGCCGACATACAGGTCATGGTGAAGACCTCCGGCGGCGCCTCCGACGCGGCGAAGGACAGGCTGGTAAAGACCCTCGGCACCAACCCCGGGATCAAGGTGCAGGACAAGAAGGACATCTCCAACGAACTGGCGTCCATGTTCACGCTGGTTCTGAACATGGTCTACGGACTGCTGGCGATGGCCGTGCTCGTCGCGGTCCTCGGAGTCGTCAACACCCTGGCCATGTCGGTGTTCGAGCGCTCCCAGGAGATCGGCATGCTCCGCGCGATCGGCCTGGACCGCAAGGGCATCAAGCGGATGGTCCGCCTGGAGTCCCTGGTGATCTCCCTGTTCGGCGGGGTGCTCGGCATCGGCCTCGGCGTGTTCTTCGGCTGGGCCGCCGGTCGGCTGGTGGGCTCCACGATGGCGACGTACGAGCTGATCCTGCCCTGGGACCGGCTGGCGGTCTTCCTGCTGCTGGCCGGCGTCGTGGGCGTCCTCGCGGCACTGTGGCCGGCCCGGCGGGCGGCACGGCTGAACATGCTCGAGGCGATCAAGGCCGAGTAGCCGTCGGCGGCCAGGTGGTGGAGCAGTACGGGAGGCGGGGCGCGGGCCCTGTTCCGGTGGCCGGGGCCGGCTCGGCTTCGGTCGTCGGAACAGGGCCCTTCGTCGTGCCGGGGGCGGACGGGGGCGGGGAGACGGGGCCCCGCCCCGTCAGTTCCAGGTGCGGGCCCGCAGGGGGAGGCCGGAGGTACCGGATCGGGGGGTCTTCACGGCCAGGACCTGGTTGACGCCGAGGCGGTTGCGTTCGAAGGCGAGCGCGGAGGCGGCCATGTACAGCTGCCAGACGCGGGCGCGGCCGGGTCCCGCGAGGGAGACCGCCCGGTCCCAGTCGGCCTCCAGGTTCGCCACCCAGCGGCGCAGGGTGAGGGCGTAGTGCTCGCGGATCGACTCGACGTCGCGCGTCTCGAAGCCGGCCCGCTCCAGCAGGGACACGGTGGTGCCCACGAGCGCGAGTTCGCCGTCGGGGAAGACGTACGCGTCGATGAACGGGGTCAGTGCGTACGCCGTCTCGTCCCGGTGCGGGCGGCGCGCGATCTGGTGGTTCAGCAGCCGTCCGCCGGGCCTCAGGAGACGGTGCAGAGCGGTGGCGTACTCCAGATAGCGCGGGGAGCCGACGTGTTCGGCCATGCCGATCGAGGAGATGGCGTCGTAGGGGCCGTCCGTGACGTCACGGTAGTCCTGGACGCGGATCTCGACGCGGTCGGTGAGCCCCTCCTCGGCGACGCGCTTGCGGGCGTACCCGGCCTGCTCCTGGGAGAGGGTGACACCGACGACGCCCACGCCGTGCTCGCGGGCGGCGTGGATCGCCATGGAGCCCCAGCCGCAGCCGACGTCCAGCAGACGCTGACCGGGCGTCAGGGCGAGTTTGCGGCAGACGAGTTCGAGCTTGTCGTGCTGGGCCTGTTCGAGGGTGGCCCGCGGGAACGGGGCGGGCCAGTAGGCGCAGGAGTACACCATGGACGGGCCGAGGACGGTCTCGTAGAAGTCGTTGCCGACGTCGTAGTGGTGGCTGATGGCGCGCCGGTCGCTGCGTTTGGTGTGGAGGCCGCGGCGGGGCCTGCGGATCTCCTCCGGGGGCGGGCCGGGCGGCAGCGGCGGGCCGGCCAGTGCGACGAGGCCGCGGACGGCGGAGCGGACGCCCGGGTCGCGCAGGGACCGGGCGAGGGTGGGGGCGTCCTCGCCGCGCTGCCAGACGAGGCCGGAGATGGCGTCGAGGGCGGTGTACAGATCGCCCTCGACACCGAGGTCACCGGTTACCCAGGCGCGGGCGAGCCCGAGTTCGCCCGGCTTCCACAGCAGGTGGCGCACAGCACGGCGGTTGCGTACGACGAGGACCGGGGCATCGGGCGGACCGGCCTGCGATCCGTCCCAGGTGCGGATGCGCAGCGGGAGCGGTGCGCCCACCAGCTGTTCGACGAGGCCCTTCAGCCGCGGAGCGGCGTCTCTCATGGTGTACACCTCCGATAGGGCCGTCCCCCGCTCGATCGAGGTCGAGAGCATGGGGAGGGAAAATCCCGGAATGTCGTCACCAAGGAAACACCTGCGGGGCACGCGGCAGCCCCCGGCGCGCGCCATGAGTGGGCAAAACGCCGAAAAGGGCCGCCCGCACCACGGATGGCGGGCGGCCCTTTCGAGGAGCCGAAGACGGCCTGGCCGATGGCCTGTCGCTCCCGACGGGCGAACCAGGGGCATCGGGCGGGCCGTCGGGGCAGGTGGACCGTCGGGGCGGACGAACCGCGGGCCGCCCGACCGGGCGCGGGCCCGGCGGAGCCTGCGGGTCGGGCGGCCTGCGGTCAGGAGGCCTGCGGTCAGGAGGCCTTGGCCTTCTCGCTCTCGGCCTTCTCGGCCGGGACCGGCTTGGCGGCCGCGGGCAGCGGCGCCGGCTTCGCGGCCTCGTAGAACTCGTCGCGCGGGGACTGGATCGCACCCAGCGAGACGACCTCGCGCTTGAGGAACACGGCGAGCGTCCAGTCGGCGAAGACACGGATCTTGCGGTTCCAGGTCGGCATCGCGAGGCCGTGGTAGCCGCGGTGCATGTACCAGGCGAGACGGCCCTTGAGCTTGATCTTCATCTTGCCCATGACGATCATCGCGACGCCCTTGTGCAGGCCGAGGCCCGCCACCGCGCCCTTGTTGGCGTGGCTGTAGTCCTTCTGCGGGAAGCCCCGCATGCCGGAGACCACGTTGTCGCCGAGGACCTTGGCCTGGCGCAGCGCGTGCTGGGCGTTCGGCGGGCACCAGGCGTTCTCGTTGCCGGCCTTGCGGCCCACGAGGTCCGGCACCTGGGCGTTGTCGCCGGCGGCCCAGATGTAATCGGTGCCGGTGACCTGGAGGGTCGGCCGGGTGTCGACGTGGCCGCGCGGGCCCAGGGGCAGGCCGAAGCGGGCCAGTGCCGGGTTCGGCTTGACGCCGGCCGTCCACACGATCGTGTGGGAGTCGACCTCGAGGCCGTTCTTCAGCACGACGTGGCCGTCGATGCAGGAGTCCATGGAGGTGGAGAGGTAGACCTCGACACCGCGGCTCTCGAGGTGCTCCTTGCCGTACGCGCCGAGCTTGGGACCCACCTCGGGGAGGATCTTGTCGGCGGCGTCGACGAGGATGAAGCGCATGTCCTCGCGGGACACGTTCCTGTAGTACTTGGCCGCGTCCCGGGCCATGTCCTCGACCTCGCCGACGGTCTCCGCGCCCGCGAAGCCGCCGCCGACGAAGACGAAGGTGAGCGCCTTGCGGCGGATCTCCTCGTCCGTGGTGGAGTCGGCCTTGTCGAGCTGCTCGAGGACGTGGTTGCGCAGACCGATGGCCTCCTCGATGCCCTTCATGCCGATGCCCTGCTCGGCGAGGCCGGGGATCGGGAAGGTGCGGGAGACCGCGCCCATCGCGATGACCAGGTAGTCGAAGGGCAGCTCGTAGGCCTCGCCGACGAGCGGCGCGACCGTGGCGACCTTGCGGTCCTGGTCGATGGTGGTGACCCGGCCGGTGAGAACCTCCGCCTTGGGGAGCACGCGTCGCAGGGGGACGACGACGTGCCGCGGGGAGATGTTGCCGGCGGCGGCTTCGGGGAGGAAGGGCTGGTAGGTCATGTACGACCGCGGGTCGACGACGGTGACGGTCGCCTCGCCGTAACGCATCTTCTTCTGGATGCGCCGAGCTGCGTACAGGCCTACGTACCCACCGCCTACTACGAGGATCCTGGGACGCTCCGTGGTGCTCATGCCATCGAGTATCCACCCGCCCCGGGGGGCGGGCTCGTGCGCCCCTTCACAAGCTCGGACAGCGGTCGTGTTACACTTCCCGACTTTTGTGATCAAGCCCATGCCGGGAGTCGGGAACCAGGACCGCGGGTGACCCGTTGTCAATGCCGCGTGAGCTGCCTCTCTTCACCCCCGAAGGCGTCGTGAGGCTCTGCGGGGAGGGTCCGCCGCGACCTCCTGAGCACCTCTCGCCCACGCCTCCTGAACACGTTCAAAGCAGCCCAGGGGGCTCGAAAGGGTCAACCGGACCCAGTTCTTCGGCCCACGGGGCCCTTTCCCTTGTGAAGAACTTCACGAACTTTCCCGCCGACGCCCCGCGGAAGGGCCCGACAGGCCCTTCCGATCACCGCTCAAAGCGTGTTCACGCTGCTCGGCAGAGCACTACTCGCCGGCGGCGACGGACCAGGCGATCCCGTCGAGGATCGCGCACGAACGCGATCTCCCGACCGATGTCACGTGTACACAGGGGTGCGTACACTGACCCCATGACTGAGAACACCGTGACCGTACGGGAAGCACGCGCACACCTCGCCGACCACATCAACCGGGCCGAGGAGGGCGTCCCGACCGTCATTACGCGCAACGGTGCCCCGGTGGCAGCCGTGGTTCCGATCTCGGACTTCGAAGCGTTGGAGGAAGCAGCCGACGTGATGTTGGCGCGTGAGGCCGAAGCGGTGCTGGCCGAGGGCGGCACCACCGTGACGATGGCGGAACTGCTGGCGAACTTGTTCAGCGAGCAGGACGGCGGGGCGGCGTGAAGTACGCCTTCCGGTTCACCACGGCGGCACAGCGGCAGTTCCGGGCCATCACCCGGCCCGACGCCATGCGCATCCTGACCGCGCTGACCGCACTCGGTGAGGACCCGTACCGCCAGGACGCCGACGTCAAGAAACTCACCGGCCCGTCGGGGCTCTACCGGCTCCGGGTAGGAAGCTACCGGATCGCCTACCAGATCAACGATGGTGAACTCGTCATCCTCGTCGTCAAGGTGGGCGACCGGCGGGACGTCTACCGCAACCTGTGACGCCCCGCCCGACACCGGCACCGCCGGGCACCGCCCCTCAACGCGCCTCGCTCGCCGTGAAGTGAGCGATCCCGTCCAGGATGTCGTGTTCGCTGACGACGACCTCCTTCGCGCCGGTGCGTTCCATGACGGCGAGGAGGACGAGGGCGCCCGCTCCGATGACGTCGACCCGGCCGGGATGCATGGAGGGGATCTCCGCGCGTTCGGCGTGGGTGGAGTGGAGCAGGCGGCCGGTGATCTCGCGGACGCGTTCCAGGGTGACCCGGGAGTGGTGGATGACCGTCGAGTCGTACGCGGGGAGGTCCTGGGCGATCGCCGACACCGTCGTGACCGAACCGGCCAGGCCGACCAGGGTGCGGGCCTCACGCAGCGGGACCGTCCGCTCGGCCCGGTCGAGGGCGGCCTCGATGTCGGCCCGCATCGCCGCGATCCGTTCCTCGGACGGCGGGTCCTGCACCGCCCCGTCCCGCAGCAGGTGCCGCTCGGTCATCCGTACGCAGCCCACGTCGACGGACCGGGCGGCCCGTACGTGGTCGTCGCCCACGACGAACTCGGTGGAGCCGCCGCCGATGTCCACGACCAGGAACGGGCGGTGCAGGTCCGCACGGCCCGCCAGTTCCCTGGTGGCTCCGGTGAAGGAGAACTCGGCCTCCTGGTCGCCGGTGATGACCTCGGGCTCCACGCCGAGGATGTCCAGCACCCCGCGCACGAACTCGTCGCGGTTCTCGGCGTCGCGGGAGGCGGAGGTGGCGACGAAGCGGACGCGCTGCGCGCCGTGCTCCTTGATGGCCTGCGCGTACGCGCGGCAGGCGGCGAACGTCCGCTCCAGCGCCTCGGGGGCGAGCCGGCCCGTGCGGTCGACGCCCTGGCCGAGCCGCACGATCGTCATGCGCCGGTCCAGGTCGACGAGTTCACCCGTGAGCGGGTCGGCGTCGGCCACCAGGAGCCGGATCGAGTTGGTACCGCAGTCGATGGCGGCGACACGGGTCATCGGTCGTTCTCCTCGATCGGCTTGACTGCGAAGTAGCCGCCGTCCGAGCTCTCCACCTGCCATCCCTCGCCGGCGGGCGGCTCGGCGGCCGTCACGCACGGGCCCTTGCGCCACCACTGCGGCAGCATCGCGAGCGCCTCGTCGCCCAGCGGGTTGACGCCGGGGCCGGCGGCCAGCGAGTGGGCGACCAGGACGTGCAGGCACTTCACCCGGTCCGGCATCCCGCCGGCGCTCGGGAAGTTCCTCAGTTCCTCGATCTCGTCGCGGCGCCGGATGTAGTCCTCGTGCGCCGCGCGGTACGCGGCCGCCAGCTCCTGGTCCGTCGCCAGCCGCTCCGTCATCTCCTTCATCACGCCGTTCGCCTCCAGCGTCCCGATCGCCGAGGCGGCCCGGGGGCAGGTGAGGTAGTACAGCGTCGGGAAGGGGGTGCCGTCGGGCAGTTTCGGCGCGGTCTCGACGACGTCCGGCTGCCCGCAGGGACAGCGGTGCGCGATGGCGCGCAGGCCGCGCGGGGGCCGTCCGAGCTGCTGCTTGAACGCCTCGACGTCCGCGTCGGTCGGGTCGGTGCGCGGGGTCGTGGGCGGGGGCGTGTCCATACCTGTCTCTCTGCGGTGCTCGTGCGAGGTGATGCGGCCGCAGCCGGGGCCTTGCGGGGTCCCGGAGGGCCTGTGGGTGGCCGGGGGCCTGTGGTGGCCGGGGGCCTGTGGGCGGCCGGAGGGCCTGTCGGTGGTAAGGCTACGGCGCCTGGCTCATCGCCCGGCCGCATCGGACTTGTCGACGCCGTCCCAGACGTTCGCGTACCAGGGGCGGTCGGCCGCTCCGCGGTCGGCGCGCGGCTGCTCGGCCGTGCCCGGGTCGATCACGATGTAGCCGGTCTCGCCGGGCATGACGTAGTGCAGCCGGGCGCGGACCTGCTGCTCGGCGTAGGCGTCGTCCTGCCAGCGCGCCTTCAGGTCGCGCAGCTGTTCGACCCGCTGCCCGGCTGCGTCCTTCTCCCGCTGGAGGTCGGCGATGTCGGCGCGCTGGGCCACGTACTCCCGCATGGGGTAGGCGAGGGCCACGATCAGCGAACAGACGACCAGGGCGAGCAGTGCGGCCCGGCCGGTCAGCCGGGAGCGGCGGGCCTGGCGTTTGGTCTGCGAGCGGTAGACCCGGGCGGCGGTCTGCTCGCCGATCAGCCGGATCCTGGTCGCGGTGGAGAACCGGTCCCGGTCCTTCACGGCCATTTCCCCGCCTCCCGTTCCCCTGTCATACGCGCGTACGTCCCCGGACACGGTACGGGACCGCGTCCGGGGACGTACGGACGACCGGCCAGAACACGACGACCGCGGTCGTCACCCGGCACGGGTCATCGGGTCGGCAGACCAGTGGATCAGCGGATCAGCCCTTGAACCGCGGGAAGGCGCTGCGGCCGGCGTACACCGCGGCGTCGTCGAGGATCTCCTCGATGCGCAGCAGCTGGTTGTACTTGGCGACGCGCTCGGAGCGGGCCGGGGCACCGGTCTTGATCTGGCCGCAGTTGGTGGCGACGGCCAGGTCGGCGATGGTGACGTCCTCGGTCTCGCCGGAGCGGTGCGACATCATGCACTTGAAGCCGTTGCGCTGGGCCAGCTCGACGGCGTCCAGGGTCTCGGTCAGCGAACCGATCTGGTTCACCTTGACCAGCAGGGCGTTGGCCGCGCCCTCCTCGATGCCGCGGGCCAGGCGCTCCGGGTTGGTGACGAACAGGTCGTCGCCGACGATCTGGACCTTGTCGCCGAGCTTGTCGGTGAGGGCCTTCCAGCCGTCCCAGTCGTCCTCGAACAGCGGGTCCTCGATGGAGACCAGCGGGTACGCGGCGACCAGCTCGGCGTAGTACTCCGTCATCTCGGCGGCGGAGCGCTCCTTGCCCTCGAAGACGTATGTGCCGTCCTTGTAGAACTCGGAGGCGGCGACGTCGAGCGCGAGGGCGATCTGCTCGCCGGGGGTGTAACCGGCTTCCTTGATGGCCTCGAGGATGAGGTCGAGGGCCTCGCGGTTGGAGCCGAGGTTCGGGGCGAAGCCGCCCTCGTCGCCGAGGCCGGTGGACAGGCCGCGGCCCTTCAGCACCTTCTTCAGCGTGTGGTAGACCTCGGTGCCCCAGCGCAGGGCCTCGGAGAAGGACTCCGCGCCGATCGGGGCGATCATGAACTCCTGGATGTCCACGTTGGAGTCCGCGTGCGAACCGCCGTTGAGGATGTTCATCATCGGCACCGGCAGCAGGTGCGCGTTGGGGCCGCCGAGGTAGCGGAAGAGGGGCAGGTCGCTGGCCTCGGAGGCGGCGTGGGCTACGGCCAGGGAGACGCCGAGGATGGCGTTGGCGCCGAGGGAGCCCTTGTTGTCGGTGGCGTCCAGGTCGAACATCGCCTGGTCGATCAGGCGCTGCTCGGTGGCGTCGTAGCCCACGAGCTCCGGGCCGATCTGCTCGATGACGGCCAGGACGGCCTTCTCGACGCCCTTGCCCTGGTAACGGTCGGGGTCTCCGTCACGGAGTTCGATGGCCTCGAAGGCGCCGGTGGAGGCGCCGGACGGGACGGCGGCACGACCCGTGCTGCCGTCGTCGAGGCCGACCTCGACCTCGACCGTGGGGTTGCCTCGGGAGTCCAGGATTTCCCGGGCTACGACGACGTCGATGGACGGCACGAGCATCTCCTTCATGGATGTGACGTGATTCAGCGGGGCCACGGGGCCCTGCGGACCCGAGCCTATCCGGCTCGGGGCGATCGGCCATCCGGTCGGCCGCTTCACGGACAGAACCGAGAGTAAATTGTTTCCGAACGGAACAAAGAGGTTTCCGGGAAATCCGGGAAACGGGGAACCGGGTCCGGCGCCGCGGCACGGACCGCCTCCGGCACCGCGTACGGACCGGATCCGGGCGCCGGCCACGAAAAAGCCCCGCCCCGGCGCGTACGGGGACACGCGCCGGGGCGGGGCAGACCCCGCGGGGACGGGGCCCGGGCCTGCGGCCGCCGTCCTACTTCAGGTGCAGCTGCTGGCCGGGGTAGATGAGGTCGGCGTCCTCGACGATGTCGTCGTTCAGCTTGAACAGCTTGTCCCAGCCGCCCTTGACGTCGTGCTCCGAGGCGATCGAGCTGAGGGTGTCCCCCTTGAGGACCTTGTACTCGCCGTCGCCCTTCTCGACCTTCTCGCCGGTCGGGGTGGTGACGGTCTTCTTGGCGGCCGGACGCTCCTCGGAGCGGGAGGCCTTCTGCTCGGCGGAACGCTCGGGAGCGGCCTCGGTGCTCTGCTCCGGGGCCTGCTGCTCCGGGGCCTGCTGCTGGGAGCTCTGCGAGGAGCCGCTGTCCTGGCTGCCGGAGCTCTGGCCGCCCGAGCCCCCGGCGGAACCGCCACCGGTGTAGGCGGCGCCGGACAGGCCCTTGCCGCAGACCGGCCAGGCACCCTTGCCCTGGCCCGCGAGGACCTTCTCGGCGATCTCGATCTGCTGGGCCTTGCCGGCCTGGTCGGCGGTGGCGGCGTACTTCGTGCCGCCGTAGCCGGCCCAGGTGGAGGCGGAGAACTGCAGACCGCCGTAGTAGCCGTTGCCGGTGTTGATCGACCAGTTGCCGCCGGACTCGCACTGGGCGACGGCTTCCCACTCGGAGGCGGTGGCGGCGGAGGCGCTGCCGGCCGCCATCAGCGGGGCGGCGACGGCGGCACCGGTGACGCCGGCGACGGCGATGACACGGGTGGCCCTGGACGGACGACGGTGCTTGCCCTTGCTGGAAAACAGCATGGATGGATCCCCTCACCGACGCCTACGAGGTGAGCTGTCGGGTTCGGGCCGGTTGAGTTGCCCGGCCGCGTTCCCTTGCGGGACGCGGCTTCACCCCGAGCCGTATCCGGCGTACTTCACCGGATCCGGCGCCTACCTTGGGTCCCCCGCTCCTGCCTACGGCGCATGACGCGACGACTGTTCCCGTGCTGCCACTGGCAGGATTCGGCGTGGCGGCAGCCGGGGCCCGCGATGGCGAGCGATCACGACCGTAGACATGCTCGCAGCGGATTATCAAAGACGATCAGGGCTTCTGAGACCTATCTCTCATCACCTTTAAACCAGACATTCGTTGCGAACCGGGACTCTCAACTTCCGGCCTCGGCGCGCTTTTTCGCACGCCGAGTCGCCTGTCACCCGGTCGGCGCGCCGTCGCCACCCAGCCGGCGTAAGGCCGACTCCCGAACAACCGGCCATCACTGCGGGAATGTCAGCATTCACCCGATTGAAACCCGGATGCGCTTTCCTAGCCGAAAAGGGTGAGATTCGGGGCGGCGGCACCTTCGGCCTCGTCGCCCCCGCCGTACTGGGCGAGCCATCCGCCGCCGAGGGCAAGGGAGTCGGAGGCGACCGAGGAGCCGCTCGCGGAGCCCGGGGCGGAGTCGCTCGACGGGGAGGAGCTGTCGAGGCCGCGCGTGAAGCCGAGACCGCCGCGCGAGGCGTGCTTGCCGGAGGACCCGGCCTCACGGTCCTCACGCGCCTCTTCCTCGGCGCTGACGCCGCGGTGACGGCCGTTGCCGGAGTTCTCACCGTCGACCGATTCCGAAGCGTCGGACTTTTGCCCCGACTTGTCCGAATCATCGCCCTTGGCGGAGGGAGACGCGGAGGCGGAGGGGGAAGCGTCGGGGGCGGCCGATCCGTCCGCCCCTCCTTCCTCCTCCCGGTCGTCCGCAGCGCCCTCGGCGCCCTTCGCGTCCTTCGCGTCCGACGAGGAGCCGGCGGACTGGGACGGCGACGGAGTGGCGGACCTCTCGGAGCCGGACGTGCCCGACGAGTCGCCCTCCACGCCGGTGTCGATGTCGAGCACGGACGAGTCCTGCTCCAGGCCCCCGAGCAGCCCGCAGGCTCTCCACGCGCCGACACCCTGGTCGGCGAGGATCTTCTCGGCCACGGCTATCTGCTGGCCGCGGCTGGCCTGGTCGGCGCTGGTCGCGTAGTCGAGGCCGCCGTACGCCTCCCAGTCCTCCTGGGTCAACTGCAGGCCGCCGTAGTAACCGTTGCCGGAGTTCTGGCTCCAAGAGCCGCCCGACTCGCACTCGGCCACCCGGTCCCAGGTCGAGCCGTCGGCGGCACTGGCGGCGCCGGCTCCGAGGAGGGGGATCGCGATGGCCGAGCCGGTCACTCCGGCCGCGACGAGAAGAGCCGGAGCCTGGCGGGGGCGACGGTGACGACCGTTCCCGGAGAGCATGCGGAGACCTTTCGCAGGACAACAGTTGCTCGCACGGCGCTTCGAACCATGGCGTTTGAAAAGCGGGACGCCGCGCTTGATGGGTGAACGTATAGGCAGTCGAACGTCTGTCACAAGTTCATGCCGCGCAGATCACACGAAGATCACAGAGTTGAGTGGGCGTCACCTTCGTGGACGTCCCGCCAGCGGTCGACGGACCGTGTTCGAGGAGGTTCTGACGGTCACTTGCGCCGCGGCCGGCGCGTACGCCGAGGACTTTTCCTGAGCCCTTTCGAACACCATCCGGGGCATTTCGGAATGCGCCCCGGGCGCGTCGCCCCGTTCGCAACATCACATCGAGGGCGGGGTGAATTTCACCGGCAGTGTGCGCAGTCCGCGCATGATGAGGCCGCCGCGCCAGCGCAGTTCGGCCGGATCCGCCGCGAGTTCGAGATCCGGCAGCCGGGTCAGCAGCGTGGCGAGCGCGGTCTGGCCCTCCAGCCGGGCCAGCGGCGCGCCCAGGCAGTAGTGGATGCCGTGGCCGTACCCCAGGTGCTGGTTGTCGCGCCGTGCGAGGTCGAGCGCGTCGGGGTCGGCGAACCGCTCCGGATCGCGGTCCGCGGCGGCCAGGACGACGAGGACCGGGTCACCGGCGGAGATGTGCTGCCCGCCGAGGGTGAGCGCCTCGGTGGCGAACCGCCAGGTGGCCAGCTCCACGGGCCCGTCGTAGCGCAGGAGTTCCTCCACTCCGGTCTCCAGCAGCCCGCGCTCCCCGGCGGCGAGGGACGTCTGCAGGCGCTCGCGCTGCCCCGGGTGGGTGAGGAGGGCGTAGGTACCGTTGCCGATGAGGTTGACGGTGGTCTCGAAGCCGGCGAACAGCAGGATGAACGCCATGGCGGCGGCCTCGTTCTCGGTGAGGTGCTCGCCGTGGTCGGAGGCACGGATCAGGCCGGAGATGAGGTCCTCGCCGGGGGCGGGTTCGGCGGGCAGGGCCTCGCGCTTGCGGTGGATCAGGTCGGCCAGGTAGCCGCGCATCTTCTTCACCGACCGGGCGACCCCGCCCCTGGGGCCGCCCGCGTGCCGGATCATCATGCCCGCCCAGTCGCGGAAGTCGTCCTGGTCCCCCTCCGGAACGCCGAGCAGGTCGCAGATGGCGTAGATGGGGAGCGGGAAGGCGAAGTCGTGGATGAGGTCTGCGGAGCCGCGTTCCGCGAACCGGTCGATGAGCCCGTCGGTGAGCTCCTGCACCCGGGGCGCGAACTCGGCGACCCGACGCGGTGTGAACGCCTTGCTGACCAGCCTGCGCAGCCGGGTGTGGTCCGGCGGGTCGATGTTGAGCAGATGCGTCATCAGATCGGCCTTGCGCTCGCCGGGGATACCGGTCCTGCCCTTGGCGTGGGCGGGCTCGTCGTGGTGCGCCGGGTTCTTCGAGAGGCGGGGGTCGGCGAGGGTCTGCCTGGCGTCGGCGTACCGGGTGACCAGCCAGGCCTCCACTCCGCTGGGCAACCGCGTCCGGTGCACGGGCGCGTGCTCCCTCAGCCAGGCGTACGCGGGGTAGGGGTCGCTCGCGAACTCCCAGGTGAAGAGTTCGGGGGCGCCGCTCTCGGGCCGGGGCCGGTGCTGAGGCTGGTGCTGGTCGGTCACCGCTCGACCGTATCCGGCGGCGCACGGGCGGGTACGCCCTGCTCCCCGCGTCGGCGTCCGGCAACGCCGGGGGACTGCGCCCTACTCCCCCACGCCCTCGGCGGCCCGTATCGCGTCCCGGTAGGCCCGGGCGGCCGCGCGCAGCGCCGCTTCCGGGTCGACGCCCTCCGCCTCGGCCCGCGCCGCGAGGCCGAGCAGTTCGTAGCCGATGCCCTCCGCCCGGGGCAGGGGGACGTCCAGGCCCGCCGTGCGGACGCGGGAGGCGAGTTTGGCGGCGAGGGCCAGTCCCGGCTGGCCGAGAGGGACGCCCTCGGTGACCGAGGTGCGCCGCTTCTCGACCGCCTTGGTGCGCAGCCAGTGCTCCTTGACCTCCTCGGGGGTGGTCGCCGTCTCGTCACCGAAGACGTGGGGGTGACGGTGGATGAGCTTGGCGACGATGCCGCCGGCCACGTCGTCGACGGAGAAGGGCTCCTCGGGGTGCTCCTCGGCTATCCGGGCGTGGAAGACGACCTGGAGGAGGACGTCGCCCAGTTCCTCGCGCAGTTCGTCCCGGTCGCCCTCCTCGATCGCCTCGACGAGTTCGTACGCCTCCTCGATGCCGTACTTCGCCAGGCCCTTGTGGGTCTGCCGGGAGGACCAGGGGCATTCGGCGCGGATGCGGTCCATGACCTGGACGAGGTCGAGCAGGCGGGCGCCCGGCAGGTCGTAGGAGGCGGGGAGCAGTTCCAGTTCCGGCATCGGGACGCGGCCGGTGCCGGCGAGGCGGGCCAGGCCGTCGGTCAGGGCGGGCTCGCCCTCGCCGGTCGCCACGACCGCCACCGTGCGCCCGCCGGCGCAGGCGGCCACCAGCTCCTCGGCGGCCGGGGACGCCTCCTCGACCGGTATGCCCGCCTCGCGCAGATACGGCAGCTGCGGATGGGCGCCGTCCGCGCACAGCACCGTGTCGGCCGCGTGCAGGGTCTGCCAGGCGGGCCAGGACAGCAGGCCGGGCGCGACGCGGTGGCTGGTGGTGAGCAGGACGATGCGGCCGGTCGGGGCCGCGGCGGGGGCCGCGGGGCTGGTTGCGTTCACGATCCGAAACTAACCCACGGCGCCGCCGGCCCCCGAAAGTTGTCCACAGGGGGACCGGCGCGGTGTGACAGTACGCCTGGCTCGTCAGGCGACCGGCTGGGCGGCGGCTGCCGCCGTGACGTCCCGTACCCACGGGGTCCTGGCGTCGACGCGGCTGCTCTTCTCGTCGTCCCAGGTGCCGTAGCGCGGGTTGAGGTCGACGTCGAGGTCCTTGCTCGCCTCGGACAGGGCCTGCCAGAACTCGGGCCTGCTGGTGTCGGTGCCGAGCCGCTGGGCGAGCTTCTGGGCCTGGAGCTGGAGGCGGAGGTTGTCGTCGAGCCGCTCCGGCGGGATGCCGTACTGCTGCAGCCAGGTCGTCTCCAGCGCCTCGGCCCCGCCGGCCTGCTCCTCCAGGCCGGAGCGCATCCCCTGGACCTCCTTGGGAGTGACCGTCACACCGGCGTCGCGCGCGGCGCGCTCCAGCACCCGGTCCAGGACCATGCCGTGCAGGGTGTCGCGGGTGAGGCTGCCGGTGCGGGCGACGGCCTGCTCGTACTGGGCCTCGTCCGGCACCGCCTCCCGCTGGGCCGCGCGGATCTCGCCGACCCGGCTCTCCAGCTGCGACACCGTGATCCGCTGGCCGCCCACGACGGCCGCCGCCCCGGGGTGGGCGTCGTTTCCGCAGGCGGTGAGCAGGGGGGCCGCCGCGGTGAGGGCGGCGGTGAGGAGGAGCGCGGTGCGGCGACGGCGGTGCAAGGAAACCTCCTGAGGAGAGCTTGTGCGGCGGTGCACAAAGTCCTGCGATGATCGATGGTAGGCAGCGGCCGGGCTCTGGCCAACCCATTCGACCAACGATTCACCAGGACTTCCGGCACCGCCGCACACCCACCGGTCCGCCCGGGTCGCGAAAAGGGACGTCCTGCCCCGCTATCCGCGCACCTGCCCCAGCCACTGCAGGGTCCGGCGGATCTCGCCGGCGAGCGGGTGGCCGGGGCCCTGGGAGCGCTCCACGTCGTGCAGCAGCCGGGCCAGGGTCTCGTGCGCGGCCGGGCGGTCGCCGAGGGCGAGCAGGAGGTGGCCGATGCGGCGGCGGACGTCATGGGCGAGCTGGGGGTCGCCCGCGGCCACGTACCGGTTCTCGTAGTACGGCAGCAGGGCCCGGTACTCGGAGAGCGCCGCTGTCGGCTGGCCGAGCTGCTCCAGGCACTGGGCGGCCTCGTAGCGGTAGCGCAGGGACTGCGGGTCGGCCTGGCCCGCCTCGGTGGCGCGTTCGTCGGCGAGGCGGCGCAGTTCGGGCAGCGCGCGCCGGTACTGGCCGTCGTCCAGGAGGGTGGCCGCGTACTGCTTGCGCAGGGTGCGGACGACCGGCGAGTGCTCGCCGTGCTGCTCGGCGGCGACGGGCAGGATCCCGCCGAGGATGTCCACGGCCTGCGTGATGCGGCCCTCGCCGAGCAGCCGCTTGACCTCGTCCACGGCGGCGGCGACGTCGGCCTTCTCCGCGACGGGCGCGGGCGGTGTGGCGGGGGCGGGCTGGGGCGCGGGGGTGCGTGCGCGGTCCGGCCAGGGGGCGTGCGGGCGCAGGAAGGGGCGTGTGGGGTCGAGGGGGGCTCCGGTGGGGGTGCCCCGCGACGGCAGCAGCAGCGTCAGGTGCTCGTAGACCTCCTGGGCGGAGGCGGGGCGGTGCTGGGGGTCCTTGGCGAGCAGACGCAGGACCAGCGCCTCCAGGGCCTCGGGGACCTCCTGGCGGACCTGGCGCACCGGCTGCGGCGCCTCGTAGAGGTGCCGGTGCAGCACGCCGAGCGCCGTCGAGCCCGCGAAGGGCACGTCACCGCTGAGCAGTTCGTGCAGCAGCACGCCGAGCGCGTACAGGTCCGTGTACGGGCCGACCACGCCGCCCATCGCCTGCTCCGGGGCCATGTAGGCGGGCGAGCCGATGGGCGAACCGGTGTGGGTCAGGCGCGTGGTGTCGCTGTCCATGACGGAGGCGACGCCCAGGTCGAGCACCGTGACCGTGCCGTCCTGCTTCACCATCACATTGCGCGGTTTGAGGTCGCGGTGGACGATCGGCACGGCGTGCACCGCGCTCAGCGCGGCACACAACTGCGCGGCCACCGCCACCGCCCACTGCCACGGGTACGGGGCGTGCTCGGCGAGGTGGTCACCGAGGTCGGCGCCGTCGACGTACTGCATGACGAGGAACAGTTCGTCGCCCTCGCTGCCCGCGTCGTGCACGGTGACCAGGCCGGGATGGTCGACCTGGGCGGTCACCCGGCACTCACGCACGAAGCGGCGGCGCAGTTCGTCGGCCTCCTGGCCGGCCACCTTGTCCGGGCGCAGCAGTTTCACCGCGACCCGCCGGTCCAGCCGCTTGTCGTAGGCCGTCCAGACCTGTCCCATGCCGCCCTGTCCGATGAGCGCGGACAGTTCGTAGCGGCCGGCGACGACACGTCCCGCCGTCACACTCACCTGCCCCCCTGATGGGTGCCGTCGCCCCGACCGCCGTCGCTTCTGCGCAGGTAGTCGCTGAGCTCGTCGAGTTCGGCGCGCACCTGGTCGATCCGGGCCGGGCCGGGCTGCTGCGGCTGGGCCGGAGGCACGGGGGCGGAGGCCCCGTCGTGGTGCGGCACGGGCGGCGGGGGCATCTGCGGGGGCATTCCGGGCTGGGGCTGCGGCACCGGCGTGTGCGCGTACGGCGACGTGGGCCGCGGGTAGCCGTACGGGGCGGGGGTGTCGCCGTGCGCGTGCATCGTCGTGACGTGGGGCGACGGGATGCCGTGCGCCCCGTACTGGCGCAGCCGGTGGTGGTGGCGGATGTCCACGGTCAGGTAGTACGCGGCCGCGCCGGCACCCAGGAGCAGGAGACCGAAGAGGGCGACATCGGTCCGGGGGTCCGACTCCGGCAGCGAACCGATCACCACGAGCAGGAAGAGGGACAGCGGCAGGCTCACCCAGGCCATCAGCCAGTCGGGGAGGCGTCCCCGCAGGACCGCGACCCGGAACAGCGGTACGGAGGCCAGCAGTCCGCACGACAGGATGCCGGCGGCGGCGATCAGCACGCGCAGGGAGATGACCGTTGCCGTACTGCGCTGGGGCGGCGCCGCGCCGTGGCCGTACATGACTGCTCCTGGACCGGTGTAGCCGATGGGACGAGTGGTGCGAGTAGTACGAGGGGTGCGAGCGCGCAAGCAACACGCGTCGTACGGGTCGTGCGGGTGGTACGGGCGGGCGAAACCGCGCGAGCGGCAGGCACCGGGAAGTCCGAGCGTATAGGCCGACAGGGACAACCGGTCCCGGTGTGTACCGAACCGTTGCCGTCAGGGCGGTCAGCCGCCGCACTGCCGCAGCATCATCTCCTTGTCGGCGGCGGTCACCGGCATCTCGTACTTGACGGCGACCTGGGCGAAGCGGACCGCGTACGCGCACCGGACCTGTTTGCCGGGCGGCAGCCAGGCCGCGGGCCCGGAGTCGCTCTTGGAGGAGTTGGCGCCGCCGTCGACCGGGATGAGGTTGAGACTGTCGTTCGCCAGCTGTTCCCGTTTGTCCACGGACCAGCGGGAGGCACCCATCTGCCAGCTGTACGAGAGCGGCACCACGTGGTCTATCTGGACCTCGGACGCCTCCTCCTTGCGCCACTCGATGCTCTTGCCGGTGTACGGGTCGACCAGGGTCATGGCCACCACCACGCAGTCCGAACCGGACCGGAACCGCAGCTCCTGCCCGTCGCGCCGGAGGAGATCGTTCCGCGTGTCACAACCGTTGCGGGCGAACGGCACTCCGTCGGCCGTGTCCTTCCAGGCGTAGCCGAACTCGTCGCGGTCGTAACCGGTCCTCGGCCCGCGCCCCTTGGTCCGCACCGTCTCGATGAGTTCGCGCCCGTCGGCCCGGTCCGCCTCCCCGGTCAGCGGGGCGAGGCCCGGTTCGGTGCCGTCCGGGTTGTCCAGGGGGCTGACGGCGCGTCCGTCCGACGCCTGCGCCGCGCCGCTGCCACCCCCCTCGGCGGGAGAACCGCTCCCCTCCTCCAGCGCCTCGCAGCCGGCGAGGAGCAGCACGGCGGCCAGCGCCGCCACCCCTGTACGTCCCGCTCCGCCCCGCGTCCCGCCCCGTGCCGCGCACGCCGAGAACGTCGTCGAGTACCGCCCCACGGCGCACCACCCCTTTGCCCCTCTGCACCCGCCCCCGATCGGCCGGATCGCGCATGGTCCCACCGTAGCCAGAGAGAGGTACAGACCACATCGGTACAAATCGAGCATGAAGGGCGCATTCCGCGTAGGGTCGGTGCTGAGTCACCCGGGAAGGAGCTCCGGATGGGCATCCTCGACAAGTTCAAGAGCAACCGCTCGGCGCAGGACAAGGCGAAG
This sequence comes from Streptomyces sp. NPDC058632, assembly GCF_042717095.1. Lineage (NCBI taxonomy): Bacteria > Bacillati > Actinomycetota > Actinomycetes > Kitasatosporales > Streptomycetaceae > Streptomyces > Streptomyces sp. NPDC058632. Next base: position 95,544 of record NZ_JBHXQZ010000011.1, read on the forward strand.
AAGACCTCCGACGCCGCGGAGAAGAAGATCAACGAGAGGACCGGCGGCAAGCACGAGGAGCAGATCGACACCGGACAGCGGCAGGCCGAGAAACGGTTCGGCATGCACCGGAACCGGGGCCACCGCGACCAGGCGTAGACCCGGGTCTCCTCGCTCAGCCGTCCGAGCTCACGTCACCGGAACCCGACGTGGCCCAGGGCCGGGAACCGCCCACGGACTCCCCTTCCCGTGGGCGGTTTCGCGTGTCCGCCGTTTCGCGTGTCCGGGGATCCGGAACGGGGCGAGGCCGGTCACGACCCCAGGATCGACGTCAGGAACTCCCCGACCCACGCCAGCAGCTCCCGGCCGACCAACGGCTTCCCGCCCACCTTCGCGGTCTTCGGGCGGGGCACCAGCACCTGACGCGCGGTCGGCTTGATGACCGTGCCCGGGTAGAGCCGCTTGAGCCGGAGTTCCTGGGACTCGCGCAACTCCACCGAGGCGAACCGGATGTTGTTGCCCTGCAGGACGATCTCGCCGACACCGCACGCGCGGGCGAGCATGCGCAGCCCCGCCACCAGCAGCAGGTTCTCCACCGGCTCCGGCAACGTGCCGTAGCGGTCGACGAGTTCCTCGCGCACCGCCGTGACGTCCTCCTCCTTGTCGGCGGCGGCGATCGCCCGGTACGCCTGCAGACGCAGCCGCTCGCCGGGCGCGTAGTCGTGCGGGACGTGCGCGTCGACGGGCAGCTCGATCTTGACCTCGAGCGGCGGCTCCTCCTGGATCCCGCCGGTCTCCAGCTGGCGCCGGTAGTCCGCGACGGCCTCGCCGACCATCCGGACGTACAGGTCGAAGCCGACGCCCGCGATGTGGCCCGACTGCTCGCCGCCGAGCAGGTTTCCGGCGCCGCGGATCTCCAGGTCCTTCATCGCCACGTACATGCCCGCGCCCATCTCGGTGTGCTGGGCGATCGTCGCGAGGCGCTCGTGCGCGGTCTCCGTCAGCGGCTTCTCCGGCGGGTACAGGAAGTACGCGTAACCGCGCTCCCGGCCGCGGCCGACCCGGCCGCGCAGCTGGTGCAGCTGGCTCAGGCCGAAGTTGTCGCCGCGCTCCACGATCAGGGTGTTGGCGTTGGAGATGTCGATGCCGGACTCGACGATCGTCGTCGACACCAGCACGTCGAACTTCTTCTCCCAGAAGTCGACGACGACCTGCTCCAGCGCCGACTCCGACATCTGCCCGTGGGCGGTCGCGATGCGCGCCTCGGGCACGATCTCGCGCAGCCGTGCCGTCGCGCGGTCGATCGACTCGACCCGGTTGTGGATGTAGAAGACCTGCCCCTCGCGCAGCAGTTCACGGCGGACGGCCGCGCCGATCTGCCGCTGGTCGTACGGGCCGACGAAGGTGAGCACCGGGTGGCGCTCCTCCGGCGGCGTGGTGATCGTCGACATCTCTCGGATGCCGGTGACCGCCATCTCCAGGGTGCGCGGGATCGGGGTGGCGGACATGGTCAGCACGTCGACGTTGGCGCGCAGCTTCTTCAGCTGCTCCTTGTGCTCGACACCGAACCGCTGCTCCTCGTCGACGATGACCAGGCCCAGGTCCTTGAACTTCGTCTCCGAGGAGAACAGCCGGTGGGTGCCGATGACGACGTCCACCGAGCCGTCCTTCAGGCCCTCCAGGACCGCCCTGGCCTCCGTGTCGGTCTGGAACCGGGACAGCGCCCGCACGTTCACCGGGAACTGCGCGTACCGGTCGCCGAACGTGCCGAAGTGCTGCTGCACCAGCAGCGTCGTGGGGACGAGGACGGCGACCTGCTTGCCGTCCTGGACGGCCTTGAACGCGGCCCGCACCGCGATCTCCGTCTTGCCGTAGCCGACGTCGCCGCAGATCAGCCGGTCCATGGGGACCGTCTTCTCCATGTCCTCCTTCACCTCGGCGATGGTGGTGAGCTGGTCGGGCGTCTCCACGTACGGGAAGGCGTCCTCCAGCTCGCGCTGCCAGGGCGTGTCGCCGCCGAAGGCGTGCCCGGGGGCCGCCATGCGCGCGCTGTACAGCTTGATCAGGTCGGCGGCGATCTCCTTGACGGCCTTCTTGGCGCGGGCCTTCGTCTTGGTCCAGTCGGCGCCGCCGAGCCGGTGCAGGGTGGGTGCCTCACCCCCGACGTACTTGGTGATCTGCTCCAGCTGGTCGGTGGGGATGTAGAGGCGGTCGCCGGGCTGGCCGCGCTTGGCGGGGGCGTACTCCACCACCAGGTACTCGCGGGTCGCGCCCTGCACGGTGCGCTGCACCATCTCGATGTAGCGGCCGACGCCGTGCTGCTCGTGGACGATGTGGTCGCCCGGCTCCAGGGTGAGCGGGTCGATGGTCTTGCGGCGCCGGGCCGGCATCCGCGCGCCTTCGCGGCCGGACGCCTTCTGGCCGGTCAGGTCGGTCTCGGTGAGCACGGCCAGTCCGAGCACGGGGTCGACGAAGCCGTTGTCGATGGAGCCGCAGGCGACGTGGACGACGGCCGGGGCGATCTCGCCGAGCTCGCCCGTCCCCGCCTTCCCGTCGGCCGCCCCGGCCAGGCGGGCCGGGATGCCCTCGCCGCCCAGCACCTCCACCGTACGGGCGGCCGGGCCGTGGCCCTCGGTGACGAACACCGTGCGCCAGCCGTCGGCGAGCCAGCCCTTGGTGTCGGCGAGCGCCCGCGCGGTGTCGCCCCGGTAGGCCTCCGGGGCGCGCATGCCGAGCTTGAGGGTGTCCGAGCCACCCGCCCCGTCGCCGTCCCCGTCGGACGCGAACGACTCGTCGGCGGCGAACGGCGACACCGACCACCACATCATCCCCAGCTCGCGGGCCCGCTCACGGACGTCCGCGATGGACCGCAGGGAGGCCGCGCCGACGTCGATGGGCGCCTCGCCTCCCTGGGCGGTCGCCGCCCAGGACGCCTGCAGGAACTCCTGCGAGGTCGCCACCAGGTCCGACGCGCGGGTGCGCACCCGTTCCGGGTCGCACACGACGCCCATGCTGCCCTCGGGCAGGACGTCGAGCAGCAGCTCCATGTCGTCGACCAGGACCGGCGCGAGGGACTCCATGCCCTCCACCGCGATCCCCTCGGCGATCTTCCCGAGCAGCTCGCCCAGCTCCGGGTGCCGCTCGGCCAGCACCCGCGCGCGCCCCCGTACGTCCTCGGTGAGCAGCAGCTCACGGCAGGGCGGTGCCCACAGGCCGTGCTCGGCGACCTCCAGGGAACGCTGGTCGGCGACCTTGAAATAACGGATCTCCTCGACGTCGTCGCCCCAGAACTCCACCCGGAGGGGGTGTTCCTCGGTGGGCGGGAACACGTCGAGGATGCCGCCGCGTACGGCGAACTCGCCGCGCTTCTCGACCAGTTCCACGCGTGCGTACGCGGCGGCGGCGAGCGCCTCGACCGTCTCGCCCAGGTCGGCGCTCCGCCCGGTCAGCAGCGCGACCGGCTCCAGCTCGCCCAGGCCCTTGACCTGCGGCTGGAGCACGGACCGTACGGGCGCGACGACGACCGACACCGGGCCCGTCTCCGGGTCGTCCGCGCGGGGGTGCGCCAGCCGGCGCAGCACGGCCAGGCGGCGTCCCACGGTGTCGCTGCGCGGGCTGAGCCGCTCGTGCGGCAGCGTCTCCCAGGACGGGTACTCCACGACCTCCTCCGGCGGGAGCATGGAGCGCAGGGCCGCCGCCAGGTCCTCCGCCTCCCGGCCGGTCGCCGTCACGGCCAGCACCGTACGGCCGGTCTCCCGGGCGAGGGCGGCGACCGCGAACGGACGGGCGGCGGAGGGGCCGACCAGGTCGACATGCATGCGGTTGCCGTCGGCGGCCGCCGAGATCGCTTCCGCGAGGGCGGTGTCCTTGACGACGGCGTCCAACAGACCGTGCAGGCTCATTCGGGGCGGTTTCCCTCCGGAGGTGTGCAACACGACGGGCCCGACACGCGCCGCGGGCCGGGGGTCTCCAGCGTACGACGCCCGGCCCCGGCCCCGCCGCCCGTCCGGCGGCGGACGGGGGGCGGACGGGCGGCGGACAGGCGGCGGACGGCCCTCGGCGAGCCGCCCGTGTCGTCACAACCGGTAGATCGTTGATCCGACCGTGGCTACGGAAAGTTACGGCGATGTGCTCTTCTCATCGGCACGCGACAACGAACAGACACGTCTGGACGGACTCACCCGGGCCCTCGACCCGGTCTCCTTCCAGACCCTGCACGACCTCGGTGTCGGGCCCGGCTGGCGCTGCCTCGACGTCGGAGCGGGGACCGGCACCGTCAGCTCCTGGCTGAGCCGGACCGTCCACGGGCCGGTCACCGCGCTCGACCGCGACATCACGTTCCTGGCGCGGAAGCGGTCGCACCTCGATGTCGTCCACGCCGACGTCAACGACACCGACTTCCCTCCGGGCGAGTTCGACCTCGTCCACGCCAGGCTGCTGGTGATGCACCTGCGACAGCGGGAGGAACTGCTGCCCCGCATGCTGTCCTGGGTGCGGCCGGGCGGGCTGCTGGTCCTCAGCGACGGCGTCGCCCTGCACCCCGAGCAGTACCACCACCCCGCCTACCGCGAGGTGATGACGGGCCACTTCCGCATGATGGCGAACGTGATCGGCAGCGACCTCCACTTCGCCTCCCGGTACCCGCAGATCCTCACGGACCTGGGACTGACCAAGGTCGGTCTGCTCGCACACCATCCGATCATCGGGATGAATCCGGGGTTCGGCACCTTCGTCGCGCACACGCTCGAGCAGTCCGAGAGCCACCTGCTGGCCGACGGGGTGTCCAAGGCCACGCTGGACGAGGCCGTCGCCCACGTGCGCCGGCCCTCGACCCGTGAGATGTTCATCGCGATGCTGACGGCGTGGGGCCGCAGACCGCACGAGGCCGCCCGATAGGCCCGCCCCGCTCCCGCGCACTCCTGCACTCCTGCACTCCTGCGCTCCGAGACGAGTCCTCCCGCATTCAGCGAAAGCAGGCCGCGTATCAGATGACCACAGCTCCTCCTTACGCTCCGCTCCCCGGTCCCGCGCCCGGTCTCGACCGGCGCATCGCCGAGTTCGCCTCGGCCCGCACGCGCATGCTCCTGGCGAGCGACGGCCTGACGACCGTCCTGCTCGAAGCGGTGGTGAAGGCGTCCCTGCACGTCCGGATCACCCACACCGCCCGGCTGTCCGCGCACGCCCTCGACGACTCCGCCTCCCGGGCGGCACTGGGTCTCGAGGCGGGCCGGCCGTGCCTGCTGCGCCGGACCCGGCTGGTCACGCCCGCCGGTGTACCCGTCTCCGCCAACGTCGTGATCGCCGCGGCCGGCCGCGACGCGGACGTGGACGCGGCGATGCTGTCCCCGCGGCCCCTGGGGTACGCGCTGGCCGGCCGGGGCAGCCGGCTGGAGCGGCGCCTGCTCCACGTCGGCCGTGCCTCCTGGCCCGAGGCACCGGACAAGACCTGCGCGTCGAAGACGTACGTGATGTGCGACGCGGGCGGGCCGCTGGTCTTCGTACGGGAGACGTTCAGTCCCGCCTACTTTCCCGCCGGCGCGGACGGGGCGGACGGGGCGCGTGAGGCGTGCGCCGGTACGTAGGGCCGGGGCCGGACGCCGTCGCCGTCCCGTGGGCTCCGGCCGCCCTCGGCCCCCGCACGCGCGAAGCCGCCCGGCGCCGGTGGCCCTCCTGGGCTCCCCGGCGCCGGGCGTTCCCCCGCAACCCCCGTGTGCGGTGGCCGGCCGCGGCTACTCCGTGGCGATCGCGTTCAGGACGTTCATCCGGCCCGCCCGGAACGCCGGGACCAGAGCCGCGAACAGCCCCACGAACGCCGAGCCGACGAACACACCGATGATCGTCGGCCACGGGATCTCGAGGACCTTCAGACCCTCCAGCGCGAGGAGCTGCTGGGCGGTGGCGCCCCAGCCCATGCCGAGCCCCAGGCCCAGCAGGGCACCGAAGAGGGCGATGACGACCGACTCCAGGCGGATCATGCGGCGCAGCTGGCGGCGCGAGAGGCCGATGGCCCGCATCAGGCCGATCTCCCTCGTCCGCTCGACCACCGACAGGGCCAGGGTGTTCACCACACCCAGGATCGCGACGACGATCGCCAGGGCCAGCAGGCCGTAGATCATGTTCAGCAGCTGGCCGATCTGGTCCTTGAGCGCTTCCTTGTAGTCGGTCTGGTCGCGCACTGTGTACTGCGGGTAGTCGTGCAGCGAGTCCTTCAGCGCCGTGTACGCGGCCTCCTGCTGTCCCTCCTTCGCCGTGGCGAAGAGCAGCATGTCCAGCGGCAGCCTGTCGGCCGGGACGTACGTCGCGAGGGTGTCGATCGACGTGTAGATCGCACCCGCGTCGACCACCGCCTCGCTGCTGGTGATCGCCCGGACGGTCAGCGTGCCGGTCTCCCCGTCCTTGAACGCGACGTCGATCGTCGAGCCGAGGTTGATGCCGTGGTCCTCGGCGAACTTCTCGTGGACGGACATCGAGTCGGGCCGGTAGGCGTCGGAGAGCTTCCCCTCCACCGTCTCGACCCGCAGGTCGGTGGCGTACGTCGGGTCGGCCGCCGTGATCGCCGTGTCCTTGAGCAGCTTTCCGTCGGGTGTGGTGAAGTCCGCCTCGGTCCACTTGTACTCGGTGACGCGCTCCAGCTCCGGGGTGTCCTGCACCGCCTTCACCGCCTGCGGGGTGAGGAGCTGGCCGCTGTCGGACTGGATGATGAAGTCCGTGCCGACTGTCTTGTCGAGCTCGTCGGTGGCGGAGGCCACCATGGACGAGCCGACCACCGACAGGCACGCCACCAGGGCCAGCCCGATCATCAGCGCGGCACCGGTGGCGCCGGTGCGGCGCGGGTTGCGCAGGGCGTTGCGCTCGGCCATCCGTCCCACGGGACCGAAGCCCCGCAGCACGACGACGCCCAGCACCCGCACCACACCGCCGGCGAGCAGCGGGCCGACGAGCACGAACCCGATCAGCGAGAGCACCACACCCAGGCCCAGCCACATCGAGCCCTCGGTGGCCTTGTCCGCCGCCGAGGCGAGGTACAGCGCGGCCGCGCCGACCGCGGTCAGGAGCGTGCCGATGCCACCCCGGATCCAGCCGGCCCTGGCGTCCGCGGGAGCACCCGCGTCCCGCAGCGCGGCCATCGGGGAGATCTTCCCGGCCCGCCGCGCGGGCAGGTAGGCGGCCAGGACGGTGACGACGACACCGAGGAGCAGTCCGACCACCGGGGTCGTCCAGGCGACCGTGAGGTCGTCGGTGGACAGCTCCATGCCGACCGAGCCCATGAGCTTCATCAGCCCGACCGCGAGCCCGACGCCCGCCGCCACCCCGAGCACCGACCCGACGACACCGAGAAGCAGCGCCTCGATCAGCACCGAGCGGTTGACCTGCTTGCGGGAGGAACCGATGGCCCGCATCAGGCCGATCTCCCGGGTGCGCTGGGCGACCAGCATGGAGAACGTGTTGATGATCAGGAAGATGCCGACGAGGAACGCGATCCCGGCGAAGCCGAGCATCGCGTACTTCATGACGCTCATGAAGCCCTCGACGTCCTGCTGGCCGGCCTCCGCGCTCTCCTTCGCGGTCAGCACCTTGTAGTCGCCGCCCAGAGCGGCCACGACGTTCTGCTTCAGCCGGTCGTCGCTGACACCGTCGGCGGCCGTGGCGTTGACGTTGGTGAAGACGCCGCTCTCACCGATCAGGACCTGCTGGGCGGTCTTCGTGTCCAGGAAGAAGATCGCGGCACCGGGGTTGGTGACGGTGAAGTCGGCGATGCCTGAGATCTTCGCGGTGTGCGTGCCGACCACGCTGATCACGTCGACCTCGTCACCGAGCTTCAGCCCGTGCTTGTCGGCGGTGTCGGCGTCGACCACGACCTGGTCGGAGCCCTTCGGCGGCGCACCTGAGGTGATCTTCATGGTGCGGGCGTCGTTGGCGGTCCAGTTGCCGACGATGGTCGGGCCGCCGCTGGTGGGCGAGAGGCTCTCCTTGTCGTTGTCGACGACGGTCAGCGAGGTGGAGTGCAACGCCCCCTCGGCCGACTTCACCCCGTCCACGTCCCGTACCTCGGCGAGCACGGACTCGGCGATGACCGGCGGCTTGCCGGTGTCGGAGGTGGTCTGGCCGCCGTCGGAGGCGTCCTTGGCGCTGACCGTGACGTCCGACGCCGTGGCCGCGAACAGCTTGTCGAACGTCGTCGACATCGTGTCCGTGAACACCAGCGTTCCGGACACGAACGCCACCGACAGCAGCACCGCCACCGCCGACAGCGCCATCCGCCCCTTGTGTGCGAGGAAGTTGCGCATCGAGGTCTTCAGGACAGTCATGACGTACGCCCCCGGGCGTCGAAGTCCTTCATACGGTCCAGGACCTGCTCGGCCGTCGGCTTGTGCATCTCGTCGACGATGCGGCCGTCGGCGAGGTACAGCACCCGGTCCGCGTAGGAGGCGGCGACCGGGTCGTGCGTGACCATCACGATGGTCTGGCCCAGGTCGTCGACCGAGCGGCGCAGGAAGCCGAGGACCTCGGCACCCGCGCGCGAGTCGAGGTTCCCGGTCGGCTCGTCACCGAAGATGATCTCCGGCCGGGCCGCCAGCGCCCGCGCCACCGCGACCCGCTGCTGCTGCCCGCCGGACAGCTGGGTGGGCCGGTGCTTCAGCCGGTCGGACAGGCCGACGGTCTCCACCACCCGGTCCAGCCACGGCCGGTCGGGCTTGCGGCCGGCGATGTCCATGGGAAGCGTGATGTTCTCGATCGCGTTCAGCGTCGGCAGCAGGTTGAACGCCTGGAAGATGAACCCGATCCGGTCCCGGCGCAGCCGCGTCAGCTTCTTGTCCTTCAGCCCGGTGATCTCCGTCTCGTCCAGGTAGATCTGCCCGCTGGTCACGGTGTCGAGCCCGGCCAGGCAGTGCATCAGCGTGGACTTGCCGGACCCCGACGGGCCCATGATCGCGGTGAACCGGCCGCGGGCGATGTCCACGTCCACGTGGTCCAGGGCCACGACGCGGGTCTCACCGGACCCGTACGCCTTCACGACCTGCCGTGCCCGCGCGGCAACGGCCGTACGCCCACCAGTTCCTCCGTGCTTGGGAATGGTTACAGCCGATGTCACGGTAAGTCTCCTATGTCGGTCGGCAAGTGGGAAAGCGGTGCCCGCGCGACCGCCGTCATGCCCGACGGCCGCTTCGTGCGTGTTCGTTCGACGTGGTTCAGTCTGACGGCGGGGAAGGCCGGGCGCCCTGGTGCCCGGCGCAGTCTTCCTCTGGGGAAAACCCCACCCCCGGTGGTGTGCTCGCCACCCCCCAGCGGCGTAAAGCCAGGTTAAGGAACGACCCCGCCCCGTCTCGTCCTCCGCCGGTACGACCCCTCCCCGAGCCGTAGTACGGAGGTACCCCTAGGGGCTCTCCACCGGCAGGCGGAGTACTTCTCGGGGTACCTCCTCCTGAGGTCCCGGTCAGCCTCCACCCTTCCCCCACGTCAGGGTCAAGTGCGGGGAGAGGAAACGGGATCGGGGAACGGGATCGGAGATCGGGGACGGGGG